>JBGTHU010000254.1:0-3345 GCA_041745975.1 Mariniblastus sp. | reverse complement strand
TTTGGGATTTTGACAGGTACCGCCGGACTTTCCTGGCTGATAATGGCATTGGTAATTATCGGATTGGCCGCCTTCTTTTACGGCAATTGGTCTCCGGCCTACGTAAAACCTTACAAGCGAGTCATCATGGGTTGGGCCGCCCCGTTGATGGTGTTGGCGATTGGTGTCTGGATCATCAACGATGCAGCCGGGCAGATCAACCAGGAAATTTCAGGCGATACCCAACAGGGGGCAGTCGCTTGGGAAAAATGGTATCCCGGAAAGGTCGATTATATTCTGGAAAACGAACCCGCGATTGTTTGGACTGACTACACGGCGACTTGGTGTCCAACCTGCCTAGTTAATAAATCGCGAGTATTCACCGACCGAGCGGTGTTGGAAAAAATGGCTGAATTGGGAGTGAGAACCGTCAAAGTCGATTTTACGTCGAAAGATGAAAAAATTGCCTTGGATATGGCGCGAGCCGACCAGAGCATTATTCCGGTCAACTTAATCTACCCGCCCAACTATCCGCATGAACCAGCCATCTTGTTTGATGGATTGGTGTCTCCCGCCGATGCGTTGAAAGTTTTTCAACGAATGGAAGAAATCCAAAACATCATGGCAGAGGCAAATAAAGAGGCCGATTTGGCTCGCGCAGTCTTAGAAGATTTAGGCCGCTTGGAAAACTCAGAAAAAGAAGTTGCCGCCAATCAGAAATTGTTGATTGCCAGCCAAGATAACCGCGAATAGGGGGCCAAGGTCGCCCGACCCTCCGAGACTGTGATTTTTTTGGCTCGGAATAGTCGCCCAATTTTGGGCTCGGAATAGTCGCCCGACTCAGAGAGTAGGGCGACTTTCAATCAACCAATGAAAGACCGCGGAGACGGTTGAGCAAGCGATCAACTCCGGCCCCGGACCATTTCTTTTCAATTTGACCCTCTTTGTAGATTACATTGAATGGTAGGTCAGTGACTTCTTTCAGCCATTCATTTTCTTTTTTGAAATCGCCCAATCCGCGCTGATCCAGATTCAACTTGCCGATGGGAAAATCGAATTTCAAATCCCCGGCCGCCAAAGCGGTCTCCAGTTCTTCCTGCCATTGTTTGCAGGCGTGGCAATCAGATTTACTGAGAATCAAAATTCGACTGGGGTGTCCGGAAAAGCCCGCGAAAACATCGGCGTCTAAAATTTCAAGGTTAGCCATGAGAGTCCTCAATTTCTTAAGTTCAAATTCTTAAGCGACAAATTCTTAAGCGACAAATTCTTCACCTTTGCTCCAGTTCGCACCGCACAAGCCACCGCTGATGAAGCCTTGCGTCGTTCTCAAAATTTCGGCTGGGCTTCGACCGACAGACAAATCGTTAACGCTGTAGGAGCGAACGATTCCATTGTCGTCAACAATCACTGTGGCTCGATAGCCAACGCCCAATCCTTCATTCAACACGTCAAAGGCTCGCGTAACGGAGTGATTGGTGTCCGCCAAAACGGGATGAGTAATTTCTTGGGGGAATGTCTCGCGATCTGCGAACCATGCCTTATGACTGAAGAAGGAATCGGTACTGACGCCAACAATTTCAATTCCGTCATCGGCAAAATCACCCAAAAGTTCCTGGAAACCTTTGATTTCAGTGGGACAAACGAAAGTAAAGTCCAAAGGGTACCAGTAAAGGATATGCCATTTGCCCTTGTAATCGTCTGACGAAATCGACTTTTGCTCACCACTGACATAAGCAGCGCTTTTCCACTGCGGAGCTGGTTTTCCAATCATTGACATGGCTGTAACCTCTTTCTGAAAAATTAAATTTTGTTTGTGGGTAAATTATTAAGTAGGTAAGATTCTCTTCCCTATTTATTAACCGATTTTTTTAAGGTACCGTTTGCCGATCTGATCAGCCGATGGACTTTGGCCTCGGCTCATCGGGGGAAGCAAAACGTGGCAACCGAGACTTAATCTCAACCGACCGAATAATTGAGGATACGGTTTGCTGGATTGATCGCGTGTACGGTTGCTCTTAAGTAAAGTGGCAATCAGGGGAGTAAAGAACGATGACAACCACCATTTACCATGTTTTACCATATTCCCTGCGGATCGACAACAAGCAACCCAACGTGATTGGTTGATCGTTATGGTTGCAGAAATTCGTTCAGAGAATCGAGGATCAATCCCAAGATTTCGCGGTCAGAATCAGGGCGCGTCAGCCCAGCAGGATGAGTCAGATCGGTGGCAATCCAGCCTCGTTTTTTGAGGAACATGGCCGCACCGTGTTTGTAAGCCGCTACCGGCGGACGAAACAAAAAGTGTCCCAAGTATTGTAACCAATCATTCAATTGATAAAACCGCGGATCGCCAGTGCTCCACCAATGATCTCTTAACGAAAACAAATCGGGGCAACAAGTGCTCAGCCCTAATAGGTAATCACTGCCATACATTACCATATCGATTGCCAAATCGTTGCCGGTCAACACCTTAAAGTCGGGCCGCAGTTGATCGCGCAGTCGCAGGCGTTCCCATTCCGTCAATCGCTGCAAGGAGGAATGCTTCGCTCCTTCGATTTGCCGAATTTGCAGTAAATCCGCAAAGACTTGCAGGCTGTAAATTTTTCCGAAGGGGGCAAACATCGATCCCAGTTCGAATGCCAGAAATCGGTTGCAGGATTCTGCCAATTGCTGATAGCGACCTACGATTAAATCATCGGATCCAGCAGTCAGGCCGTACGACTGAAAGACGATAGGCACTCCACCAGCTCCCTCGATCGCTGTAATTTCCCGACGATATTGATCTAAATTAAAAGGACTGGAGGGTTGGTCGGCAACAAAAGCACCTGCCACAAATTCTTGCCCCTGGGTCTGTTGCTGGGTTCGTTTGAGAACCTCAGTTCGAATCGGTTCATCGATTAAATTGACATAGCCAGTGTCCATATTCACGGCCGGCACCAAACCGGCGGCGAGGGTTCGATGAAGATGTTTTTGGAAAGAATCCCAGTCAACCGAATTGTCGGCCAAGAACGGCAACAAAATCGCCGACATCCCCTGGATTTTTCGCTGGGGACGGATCAATTGGATAGGGTTATCCAGCGGAGAAGCAATCAATACGTCAACTTGGTTTTTATTATTCATAGGATCCAAGTAATTTGGCGATTCAGTTTTTAGTGCTTTCTCCGTTGGCATCCTTTAATTTGGTATGTAAATAGTTGGCTCGATGGATATTCCGCTGATTGGTACTCAGACTGGACTGAAAGAATTTCTGTAGGTGGGCGGGTTGGGTACGAATGAATAATTCATTAATTTGTGGAATTTCCAAGTTTTCGATCAGGCCCAGGTTGATCCCCATACGCACGCTCGAGAGCAGGTGCATGGTCTCCT
>JBGTHU010000253.1:0-2480 GCA_041745975.1 Mariniblastus sp. | reverse complement strand
AATCGACCGGTGAAATTTCCTTTGTGCGAGTCAATTTTGACGGCTCAATGGCAGCCAGTACCCTCGAAAAGCGTTTTGATGTTCAGGGTAAAGTACGCACGCTGTACACCGCAGTGAATAATTTTGAAACCACGCTCGATCCCGATCAAAAATTATCCTTGCCCGCCGATGCGGTCACCGTCAAAAGTGACCGCTTGAATTACGCACAGTGGCAACCTCGCAATGCGGATCAATCAATGCATGAACTTCAAGCAACCGGGAATGTTCACGTCGTCAGTGGAACATTCGAAGCGACTGCCGACCGACTCTCCTACCAGCAACAAACGGAAATGTTAATCATCGAAGGCACATCTCGTACGGATGCCCAATTATGGCATCAAACCAGCCCGAATTCTCGTGACCGCCGCCATCTGACAGCTGAAAAAATCTTGTATCGAGTGACCGATGGCCAAACTATCATTCCTAACATCAAGAATATTGATATCATCGACTAACGATGGGTGTACCATGCTCCGTCTTGATTTACCTTCGATCAAAACAGCCACAAGCTGGCTGACGCAATATTCACACCGAATATTTCTTTTGCTGATTTTGGCGTTGCCAATGATTGGTGGCGGCTGTTCGAGTTTTGGCGGGAGAAAACTGATAGATCGCAAACTGCCAACTAATGATCGAAACTGGACACCCGAACAGCGAGTCCTACCCTATGCCGAGGTACAAGGGACACGTTACCAAATTCATAACATTCGCAACAACGAATATCTTTCTCAAGACGACTTTGTGGTCAATCACTACCAACGCCAAATTGATCTCTCTCAAGTGCAAACGGTTGATTTCATCGTGGTACCGTTTTCGCTGAGAGGGGCTCTCGCCCACACCATGATCAGCTTCGGACTGGATGATGGGAGTTATATTTGTCTATCGGTCGAAGTCCGGCGCGAGGTGGGAGAGAAGTACCAGGCCTTGGCGGGATTGACCCGTGGTTACGATTTGATTTATGTCTTGGGGGATGAACGAGATTTAATTGGTGTGCGGGCGGTACATTTCGAAACGGATGTCTACCTCTATCCCGGCAATGCGACTCCTCAACAAGCCCAAGCATTATTCGTTGACGTCATGCATCGCATCAACCAACTGAAAGAGCGTCCGGAATTCTATCACTTGATCACCAATAATTGCACCACCAATCTCAAAGACCACGTCAATCGAATCAGCCCCAATCGAATTCGCGATCAGGCATTGGGGGTATTGCTGCCCGGTTTTTCAGGACGCCAAGCCCATCAAATTGGTTTGATCGAAAATCGAATCCCCTATGATGATTTGAAGCAAATCGCTTACATCAATCCATTGGTTACCCAACATCTTGACGAACCCGATTTCTCACAAGCGATTCGCAGTCGCCGCTATCGGATCGATCGACAAATCGCTCGCCAAGAAAATCGACAAACAACCATTGCCGGTCGGGGCAGAGAGGTGATCAATCAAGCGCCATCAGGTCGACTCTTTCGCTGAAATACCGCTCACCCAGCGGTGGACGGACTCCCTAGCGGACGGTTTCACTGCCGGTCGCAGCGGCACTCGAGACCGAACTTGAATCGCGATTGTTCGAGCGTTGGGAGGCAGGCTGATTTTTGGTCGGGCTTCCGCCGGACACGTTGTGTTGATTCGTCACTTGGCGAAAAGAAAATCCATTCACTAAGTTTTGAGATGCAGTGGCGATGCGAGCCAAAACCTGTTCTTCAGCTGTGAAAACAAAAGTGACTTGTCGCCCATCGGGGCTGGAAAGGTTGTAATAAATCCAGTTCACCGGCAATTCATTTTCGACTCCAGCCACCAAAATTCTCATGGCGCGAACGCCTGCGGAGGTGAGGCCTTCTTGAGCCGATAAAACGCGCGAGTTGGGATCTTTGGAAATCACTTTGGCGACCTCTTTTTCGAAATCGGCCAAGGCCAATGGCTTGTCTGCGGGGCGCGAGCCAAGTCGAACAATATTGCACTGGGTCAACAAGTCGCCATTTTCGACATAGCGTAAAATGGCTCCATCATCAACTGCGGAAATCAATCTCCAGGTCGGCTCAAACGTTACTTCAAACTGCCCCGATTCGGCTCGCCATTTCAATAAACTGCGAATGCTGCGGGAGCGGTTGGTCGCCTGCAATGATTCGTTGGTCAGCTGAGGAATCATTTCCGTGATCGAACGGCGGCAATCAATTTTGGTACGTCCGTTAAATCCGGGAGCAATTTGAGCCGCACGGCGATTCTCTTGCATGTTGACTCGCAATCCACGGATCATCGATTCTTCGCGATCATAATGCGCCACCCCAGCTAGAGCGATTTCGGTGGAGGTGTCATCAATTTCGGCGCGAAGCTGTCTAAAAATTAGACAATGACATTGAAGCTTTAGTTTAGACCCGCGAGGCTTATAGGATTTATGAAGAAGCGGACTATGGGCTCGAGGCAATTGGCCTGTCCAGGATTGC
>JBGTHU010000252.1:0-5628 GCA_041745975.1 Mariniblastus sp. | reverse complement strand
GGTACCGCTGCACATTACAACGGCAGTGCTGGTTTGTTTTGGTCTGCCGTTCGCTTAATTAGTGGCATACTGCGCGTCATACACTGGTGGCTGGACAGCATCTCTTAATCGAAGCTCGGGTTGCTAAATCCAATTTACCACGCGGAGTTCGTTAAATCGAACTTGGTAAAAAGCACAGGAGAATTTTGATGTTTCGATCCTTTCGATCAAAAGCGTATGGCTTATCTACATTGCTGTTTTTATGGAGTACTTGGGCAAATTGCCAAGCAGCCCAAACGACTACGTTTGACGAATTGAATGTTTGGAGCGATCCCGAAGAAACCTACTACAATGGAGATGCGGGAATCGGTAGTAACATGCAGGGGTGGACCAGTGGTGGAGTCTATTTTGGGAACAGTTTTGATGAACGGTTTGGTGGGTTTTGGAATGGGTTCGCCTATTCGCGGGTTCGGGATGTGACCACCGCAGGTTTCACCAATCAGTACGCGGCCTACCATCTTCCAGGAGTTGGGAGTGATGTTAGCGGCACGGGCAACTATGCCATCGCTTACGCGGGAAACCAAACGTTTTTCAACCTGCCGTCATTGAGTCGGATCGAATCTGTTTTTTTGACCAACTCGACTTATTCCGCACTATCAATGCTCAATGGCGATTCATTTTCCAAGAAGTTCGGTGGGGATGATGGCAACGATCCTGATTTTTTTGCTGTAGTGTTCAACGGCTTTGATGGTCTTAATGGGACGGGTAACTTGATGGGGAGCAATCGAGTTTACTTGGCCGATTATCGGTTTGATGACAACTCGTTGGACTACCTCATCGATCAGTGGACTGAGTTTGAAATGGACTCGCTGGGAGCGGTTCGATCGGTAAGTTTGGTTTTCGAAAGTAGTGACGTCGGCCAATTTGGAATCAACACACCAACCTTTGTTGCAATGGATAACTTGAGTTTCGTGGCGATTCCTGAACCAGGCTTTTTCCTGCTGGGTTGCTGCGCATGGGTCATTTTGGGAGTTCGCCGAAAGGAAGTTCGCGTTCGATGACAATTGACTACTGCAAAACCAGTCGACCAGGGTTTTCGTTGACCGAGTTGTTAGTCGTTTTGGCAATCATTGGAATGTTACTGATGCTGATTTTGCCGGCGATCCAACAAGTCCGTGAGGGTGCCAGGCGAGTCCACTGCCAAAACAATTTGCGACAGATCGGGATTGGTTTACACCATTTTGAATCGGTCGAAGGGAGCCTTCCTGAGGGATGCCACCAGTGGCGTCCTTGGGGCGGCGACCCGGAGTTAAAGAATTTGGCTTGGTCAGCTTTCATTTTGCCCTATTTGGAATCGAACAACCTGCACGATTTGGTCGACTTCAGTTTGCCATTTGATCACTCGACCAATGCCGAAGCGGCTGGCAAACGTCTGCTAATTTATCTCTGTCCAAGCAACGCCGCCAATCCGCAGCATGCGGTTCAAGCAATCGGGCGCTCGGATTACGCGGGAATTTTTGGTCAACGGATCAGCATTGGCAACCCCACCGACAATGGCGTTTTGATTCACGATCAAATGATAAGTTTCTCTCAAATTACTGATGGATTGACTCATACGATTGCGGTTGCTGAAGATAGTTCCAGTCCGGATGCCCAATGGATCAATGGGAGTAACATTTTAGAACAATCGACATTCATCAACGATCCGGATGTTTGGCCTTGGGACAATGAGATTCGCTCCCAGCATCCTGGAGGTGCGATGACGTTGTATGTTTGCGGACGCACTGTTTTTTTGGACCAAGGGCTCGACCCCTTGGTTTTGGCCGCCTTGATCACGAGGGATTTTGGTGACTGAACCATTGGCTTTTGCTGGCCGGGAAATTTTGATACGGGAGTTTCACTATCTTCTTCGTCTTCTAAAAAAGTACTGTTGTAGTTAGCGCCTCGACTGAGCCCTCAAGCCGCTGAAATATTATCGATTCGGCTTTCGTTCATCGTTGCGATTCGCACGCTCCAACCAGAGGAAATATTCGTCCATTGTATTCAAATTGGCTAATGATTCGAGTTGAGGATCGTGCAGCCTCAGTTGATTCGCATCGACCAAGCGAGTCTGCAGTGAGAGGGCCAAACGTTTGATTTGACGGTTACCTTGTTCGATTTGTTCATCGATTGTTTCAACCACATCGGTGCGGTAGATTGCCGTCAAGCCATAAATTTTTTCGTTAATGAACGGCATCACTGCTTGATAATCTTCGATCTGTTCAAACAAAAACCGAATCAAATCAATCCGCACGAGTGGACTATCGCATGAAATTACAAAAGCGTGGTCGACGTGGGGCTGTAACATGCGCAACCCATTCCGCAAACCCTCGATGGGTCCCAACCCCGATCGGGAATCCTGGACAATCTCCACGATCTTCGGATCGCACTTTTTGAGTGAAAGGCTGGGCGATTCGGCCAGCATTTTCCGTTCACCAGACTGGCACGAAATCACCAAACGATCTGCGATATCTCCCATGACATCAACCAAGTGCTGCAAAACGGGTTTACCATTCCAGGGTAAAAACCGTTTGTCCAATCCCATACGAGAGCTGTTCCCACCAGCCAGAATGACAGCACCGATTGGCAATTTTTCGTCGCGGGGGGAAGGTATGGACATCCGTCTCTCTTTACAACTCTCACTCACAACAGGAGTTCAGACAGCCGCAGTAATCGCTTCGCCGACTCGCCAATCTTTCAAATCCGCACTATCTCGGATGACGCGACGGTAAAGCGTATCTCGTTCAACAGGCTCGAATCCTGCCTCGCGAATTAAGTGCTCCAGTCGTTCCACTGACAGGAACTCGGGCGTAGTCGCCCCCGCGTCATGGTAGATTAACTCGTGTCGCACGGTACCGTCCAAATCATCCGCGCCGTAATTGAGAGCCGCTTGAGCTGTGCCGATGCCCAGCATAATCCAGTACGCTTTAATGTGGTCGATATTGTCCAGCATCAAGCGACTGATCGCGATCGTTCTCAAGTCATCGATCGCAGTCGGCTTTTTAATGTGGGACAGCCCGGTGTTGTCTGGGTGAAAGGCGAGTGGGATAAATGTCTGAAATCCCCCCGTTTCATCTTGAAGTTCTCGCAGTCGTATCAGATTGTCGATCCGATGAAACGGTTTTTCCACATGTCCGTACAACATCGTGCAGTTACTGCGAATCCCCAATTGATGGGCGGTCCGATGAATATGTATCCAGTTATTCCCATCCGCTTTATGCTCGCAGATTTGGTCTCGCACTTCCGGGTGAAATATCTCAGCTCCCCCACCGGGAAGACTTCCCAAGCCCACACTTTTCAGATCCTGCAAAATTTCTTCCGTCGACATCTTGGTTAAGAATTCGAACCAATTGATCTCGACTGCCGTCCAAGCTTTCAAATGCAGCGTCGGAAAGTTGCGGTTCAACAATTCGATCAAACTGCGGTACCAATCGTATTTTTTTTGATGGTGTAAGCCACCGACAATATGCAGTTCAGTACAACCATTGTCGACAGCTTCTTGGCCTCGGTGGATGACTTGTTCGTCTGACATCAGATAACCTTTCGGGTTCCGCAAGTCGGAGCGAAACGCGCAAAAAATACATCGATAGACGCAGACATTGGTTGCATTGAGATGCGTGTTGATGTTGTAGTAGGCTGCATTTCCATTCTTTCGCTGGCGGACTAGATTCGCCAACTGTCCCAAATCATTGACAGAAATATCGTCTTGATACATCAACAATCCGTCTTCTTGACTCAGCCGTTCTCCGGCCTCAACTTTATCTCTGATCGACGATAGTCGTTTATCCACGGTATAAATCATGTTTTTTCCTAAGTTAAGTGATATTCGAACACTCAATTCTACCGAGATGAAGGCAATCTGATAACGTGGTCACTTGATTGTCGGTAATCTTAATGCAGGAAAAAAATGGGAATTTTGAGGTTGAAAAAAATTTTGTGGCAGCCTCTGGGAATACAACGCTGATTTCTTCCGTGGGTCGCCGGAAGGCAAGCAATACCTCAATGATGAGGGTGCTAGAATCTTCGTTACTATCGGAAATTTACCGCCTTTTTGCAATTTACCACCGTGTTTATGTTAAAAAAACGTCAAATAACGACTTGCCGGGTGATCTTGCGGTAGCAACAATTAGACTGTGATAGATTTCATAACTAGAATCAAAGTTGAGCTGTCGTTGAGGTTTGCCGAAATCGCAAATAGACGTGAAGCAGATTCAAAGAGTCACTGATACCAAAATCGTCTGCGACACTTTTACGCTGCTAGGAATTTGCAAAACCAGATCGTAACCGTTCACAAGTTGGACGGGAGGTCGAGGCTCTCGTCGAGACATTGCTTTGATTTCCGCCAATTTAATATGGTAAAGTAGATAATACTCGTGACGGGTTGCAGCCGATCTAAAACCGAATCGGAATGATCAGAAACAGGAACAGAGAAAGTCATATGACAGCGATCCGAGTTAACAAAGGAGCGTAAGAAGGTGGATTTGAATCATCTTAAAAAATGGTGGCAGATAAAAACTGGTCGGCTGGAGACGCCGTTCGACAGCATCGTTCCGTTTTGGTTGGTCAGTTTAATTTTCCACTTGGCGTTGCTGGTACTTTTGGCCCGAATATTTTTCCCGTCGCCTGAAAGTCGATTATTGAGGTTGGAGTCGGACGAAGTTGTCGATCAGGAATTGCCTCCTGAACTCCCGGCGTTTGATATTAGCGACTTAATTGAGGAGGACTTGGGGGTCGATCAAGATTTGACGATCGAGATTGCGATGGATCAAGCCATCTTCACCGATCCGATGGAAACCCAAGAGTCTCTCGATTCGGAATTGACAGATTACGAATTTGGAGAAATTTTCCATGATTTGGCTTTTGAAGTCGCCACGGCTGAGATAGAAGAAACAACGCCCGTTATCGGCACAGTGGGGAGTGCCGCATTGGGAGCCAGCGGAGCCGTCGACAAGATCACTCAAGACATTCTGCGATCATTGGAACAACGCCCAACCGTGGTTGCTTGGTTGTTCGACCAATCGACCAGTATGATCAGCCAACGAGCCGAAATTCAGGCCCGATTCAGTCGCATTTACGAAGAGGTGGATATCCTCAAACAAGCCGGCCATGCGGCTTTTTCCGGCCATCAAGATCGCTCTCCCCTGTTGACACAAGTCTATGGTTTTGGCGTCGGATTTAATAAACTGACCTCCGAACCGACCGATGATATCGAACTAATTAAACAGACGATCGCCAATATCGAACGTGATGACACGGGGATCGAAAATGTTATGCAGGCAGTCATTAACGCCGCCAGCGATTTGGCAACGTTTCGGACCGGACGCAGCTCGTCCGATCGGACTCCGCGAAATGTGATTTTGATCATTGTCAGTGATGAAGCGGGCGACGATGTGCGGCTGACCGACGACGCCATTCGCATTTGCAATCGTCATCAAATACCTGTATCAGTGATTGGAGTTCCGGCCCCCTTTGGCCGCCCCGAGACGTTTTTGAAATGGGTCGATCCCGATCCCGAATACGACCAAAGCGAGCAATGGGCGGTGATTTCACAGGGACCGGAAAGTATGATGCCCGAAAGGTTGAGAATCGACTTGACGGGAGATTTCGAAG
>JBGTHU010000251.1:0-9204 GCA_041745975.1 Mariniblastus sp. | reverse complement strand
CACTCCAAACGAAACGCTTGCCGGCCTGAGATATCGGATTTCAATTCGGACACGGCTTGTTGGCGAAGTTTGATCTCAATCGGATCGGCCCCCTCGATAATCCATTGTTTCAAAGTCTCAATCCCATTGGGGGTGCGAGTGATCCCCAACAGCTTGTAGATGGAGCTGGCGGTAAACAAGTCCAAGTCTTGGGATACGGCAGACAGTTGCTCGGGCACTTCCACCGCGGGCACATTGATCTTGTTCCAATCACGCTGGCAACGCGCCAATGATTCGCGATGCATGGCAGCCGAGAGACTGGTGATTCGCAATTTTGACTGTAGCGATTCGTGGTAAAACACGATCACCAAAAACCCGATAAACAAAATCGCTGATAACACGTACCAGGGAATCGAAACACCGCCCCAATTGATAATCCCCAACACCAATGGCAATATACAGACCAGAAACATTCCACCGCGAATGTAGGAAAACTGCTTCCATTGAGCCGCAAGGCGTTGGAGTTGTTGCTGTTGATCGGCAAGTTGAGCTTGATAATGTTCGATAACTTGTCGCCGGTTCATCATGGCGAATATGCGACCTGACTGGAAAATGGATTTGAGTTAGTTAAACGACTGGAATCCGTTGGGAACCGTTGGGAACCGTTGGGGTCATAATAATAATTGCTTACAACGTTTCGATGCGTTAGAGACAATTGCTCTACGATACGTGAACCGTTTCTTCCTCAATATCCGCCCAGCTCGGTCGAGCGTTGTACGCGTTGGATGGCGATCATGAACGCCGCATTTCGGAGACTGGTATTGTGTTCGTTAGCCATCTGCCAGACATCGTCAAAAGCTGCGTTGAGCACGGCATCCAATTGTTGTCGTACGCGATTCAAATCCCAACTGTAATACTGTCGATTTTGCACCCATTCAAAATAGCTGACAGTGACACCACCGGCGTTGGCCAAGATATCGGGCAGTACCACAATGCCGTTTTTGAACAGCACTTCATCGGCATCGGCGTCAACTGGCCCGTTGGCTCCTTCGACGATATAGCTGGCCTTGATTTGTTCAACGTTGTCCATGGTGATCACGCCGCCAATAGCCGCCGGAATTAGCAAATCACACTCTTGAGTCAGTAGTGAATCGCCGTCGATTTTATCGGCTTTATCAAATCCCTCCAGAGTTCGATGTTCCAGCACATGATGCAGCACGGCAGAGATATCCAAGCCATTGGGGTTGATATAGGCACCCGACAAATCGCTGATGCCGATGATATTAAACTCCGATTCCGCCATATATTTGGCCGCATGAAAGCCCACATTTCCGAAACCTTGAATGATGACTTTAATATCTTTGGGACGCTTACCCAGTCGTTGTAATAATTTATAGGACAGAATCCCGACACCCCGTCCGGTTGCTTCTTCGCGGCCCTTAGCCCCATATTCTTCGACTGGCTTACCCGTGATACAGGCCGGATTGAACCCATGATACTTTTCCCATTGATTTCGAATCCAAGCCATGGTTTGAGCATCGGTGCCCATGTCGGGAGCCGGAATGTCTTGATCTGGGCCGATGATTACGTGGATCTGATCAATGAATTTCCGAGTGATCCGTTGTTTTTCGCGGATGCTGAGGGTTCGTGGATTGACACAGATTCCTCCCTTGGCTCCGCCATAAGGCACGTTGACGACCGCCGTCTTCCAAGTCATCAACGACGCCAACGCTCGAACCTCGTCCAAGTTCACTTCCAGATCATAGCGCAATCCACCTTTGTACGGTCCGCGAGCATTATTATGTTGGACGCGGTATCCGACCAACGTTTCAAACCGTCCATCGTCCATCTCCACGGGAACCTCGACAGTCACTTCGCGTTGGGGCATCTTCAAGTGCCGACGTTTGCTTTCGTCGATATCCAAAAAGTCGGCAGCTCGATCGAAATAGAGCTGAACGGCCTCAAAGGCGTTCATGTGTTTACGGGCGGGTGCAGCAGCTTGATTCATTGGTTCACTCGTCTGAATGGATGAAGTTCTCGATTGTCGTTATAATTCGACGCTACTCGATCTGTTGAAGTTTAATTTGTCAATCAATATGTTACAATTGGAGGGACAATCATCCCAGACGAATTTTTCAAAATTGATTGACAACGAAAACCCGGAGAGCAAATGGATTTAAGTCGATTTTGGCAGACGTTGTTGGAAAGCGAGTTAATCGCTCCCCAAATCGTTTTACAACTTCAACATGCGTCTACCGCCCAGCGGCCCAAGACTGGGGACGACCCCACTCCAGAGGGGATCTGCGCGGAACTGGTGGCCAAAAAACTACTCTCCTCCTTTCAAGCCCAGGTGCTGTTGAGCGGTCAGTCTGGCCCGTTTCATTTCGGAAATTACACGATTTCTCAACCGATCCCCGCCAATTCCTACACGACAAAGTTCAAAGCCCGGCACCGAAAGACTCAACATCCGGTCCAATTAGATTTCTTGCCAGGAGAAGATCAGTCCGATCTGATCCTCTGGCAAGCGATCGAAATCGTGGCCCAAAAATTGGAATCGATCGAATCACCCCACTTGTTGGCAGTATACGATTCCGTCACTTTGCCGGAATATCGGTTCATCGTTCGCCAACGCTCAATCGGTAGCCTGATGAGTCAGTTGTCAGGCCGAGCCTGGCGATTACCGCTGAAAGATAACTGCTGGTTGTTCGCTCAATTGGCAGACGCGATCGAGAAGTTGCATATTCATGACTTGGTTCACGGAGGACTCCATCCGGCAGCGATTTGGATTGCAGAAAATGGACTGGTTCAAACGGAATGTAATTTGATCGCAAATCTGCCAACCGAGATCCGCCAATCCATGCTGGCAGCTCAGGGCGGCCCCAATGATGCAGGCAAAAACAACGATCAAGTACACCAGAATCTCGATGCGAATGTTAATCAAGGGCAACGGCTCAGACTTGCCCATTATTGGCTGCCCGGCTCGCTTCCTCCGGAATTCCTTCCGACAGGGACACACCAGCAAACCAGCGCCGACGATCAAGAAAATCAATTGTCCTCCCAGTCACCCAGTAAGTCTTCCAGCAAGCGACCCAGTAAGTCGCTTGGCAATCCACAACTGACCGGCGAACGTGACCCGGCCCAGGCGGCAAAAATCGAATGGACTCCGGCGGCTGACTGGTTTCAGTTCGGTGTCTGTCTACTGCAAGCGATCCAAAAATCAGCCCAGGTACAAGTCGTCGACGTCGCCCCTGAGACCATGTCAGCCGAACGTCGCAGCAAGTTGCTTTCTAAGTTGCGATCCGAGTTGCCGGACGATGCGGATCGATTGTTGAATTTGCTTAATCATTTGTTGGATGAAAATCCCGCCGTCCGCCAAGTGGCAGCTGGCTCAGCCCGAGAATTGCTGGAGCATCAATCGGGTCGCTCAGTTTCCAAGGCAAAACGACTTGATCCCGCGACGCTGGCCCCTTTCAAAAAAACATTGCAAGTTTTCGTCATAACACCCGATGCCCGTTCCGAGGACTCGCCTCAATCGCCATCCACCCCAAGTTCCAACCTTGCTGCCAATCCCGCTGATGGGAACGCATCACCCCAAACCAACACGGTCGCAGCTACTTCAGATCAGAGCGGTTCTGCCACAACTGCTGAGGATTTCAATCAACCTGTTGCCATCGATCTTTCGGCGAACTCTGATTCGGCCAATGCCAAGCGTCCGCTTTCCAAGAACAGCGCGTATGAGATCGGCGTAATCGCGGCGGCGGCATTGGTGTTTTTCAGCTGCTTGGCCGTGATCTCTTGGATCGCTTCCAAGCAAACCGGATCATCCTTTATCGGTGCATTGGAATACGATCCGGCGAGTGATCCGGTTGGATCCACCTCCAGCCTGGAAACCGAGCAATCTGAGCTAGATGCCAAGCTCGTGCGGTTGGCCAACTTACCCGCTTCCCAACGCCCGATAATGATCCAAGAACTGATCGCCGATGACCGGAAAACCCTGTGGGAGTCCCCCACTGAAGGTGCGTCGTTAACCGATCTCAATTCCGAACTCTCATTGCCACCCGCTCCCAAATTGATTTTCGTGTTTCGCCCTCATGCCATGTTGGCTGATCCCGAATGCGAGTTATTGGCTCGAAGCTTGGGACTTGATTTTACGCGGTTGCAGCAACAGTGGCAGGAAATTGCTGGTGTGCAATGGAAGGACGTTGATCGCTTGGTCGTTTCGATGCATTCGACTCCTGAACAAACCTATCAAACCGTATTATTTTTTGAAATCGAGACGGGAATCGATCGAGACCAATTGTTGCTCAGTTGGAACCGACCTATTGAGAAAAACGATCCAGCGGGCCGAGGGTCATTTTTGTCCGCTGACGGAAGGCTGGCCTACCGTTTTTTGCCTGTTGCGAGAGGTGGGGACAATCAGGCCATTCTCCCTCTCCCATCCGATCAACTCGCAATTGCCGCGAATACCACTCCGGACGCGAATACTAAATCCACTGCCGATCCCGATTCAATTTTTCGATTTGCGATTGGGCATCCCGATTTAGTCGACCAAATCAGCTGGAGTGACCGGGCCGAACCACTACTCGGATCGTTGCAAACGCTATTGGATCGCAGTGATCGTGATCGTCATTTCAATTTTATTTTTTTACGCCCCGCTTTATTCAGCGAGGAGGGTCAAGACTGGATGGGAGAGCGGTTAAGCGGTTTCAATCGGGAACTATCGGTATTGATCCCCGAAGAAATTTTGGCTGCAACGATCAGTCTTCATTTTGACGAAGGTTGCTACCTGGAAATCAAATTGGTTCACAGCGTCAATATTAAAATCAATGAACTGCGGGAGTTGCTGGAACATCGGAGTCGGCTGGTGTTAGATCAATTGATCGAGCTGGCGAGTGCATTTCCCTCACATCCTCATTGGAACCGACTCAAGGCCCGTATCGGCGTGATGATCGCGGATCTATTTCGCAACTTCAGATGGGGGGTAGAGCATAGTGAAATGGTTGGCAATGGCTGGCTGCCGCCGGGTGCCGCTCACAATTTGATGGCCGGAGCCGATTTGGCCTTGACCTTATCATCGGAACTTCCCGGAGGGATTTCAACCACCTTGAGCCCTTTGAGTCTTTCCCGTTCCACCAACGCGCTGGCCTCCAACACTTCCCCCGCTGCCGGTTACGACCGACCAACTGTCCCCATGACTTTACAGGACGTCTTGGCGATTCCCCGCGATCTGAAAGTGACCAATCCGCCCGATTTGAATTTGCTGTTGGCGGAATTGCAAGCGGAAATCAATGACGAGTTTCCTTCGTTGGGCGGACGATTTCGGATAAAATTAATGGGGCCTGATTTGCAACTGGAGGGGATCACTCAAAATCAACGTCCGGGAGCACTGGATATTGACCAACAACCTTTGAGTTCGATTTTGACTCAAATTATGATTTCGGCTAATCCGTCTAAAGATATTTCGGGACCGGCCGATCCCAACTGCAAATTGGTGTGGCTGATCGCTGACGATCCCAACCCGACGGATCCCAACCAAGCCGGTCAACCGATTGTGTTGGTCACGACGCGAGCCGCGGCCCAACGTCAACGATATCAACTTCCTCCAGCGTTTCAGTTGGAGAATTAATTAGGACAAATCATGAATCGAGCGGGAAATATTATCGTTTGTCACAGCTGCGGAGCGCGGCTGAAAGCCGGAAAAGGTCTGATCGGAAAAATCGTCCCCTGTCCCAAATGTCAAGCAAAAATTAATGTTTCAGAGAATCTTTCTAATCATCGGAATGCTCCCGAGGATTCGCTGTTGGAAAAAACCACCGTTGTTGGGTCTCATTTCGAGGACATCGATTCCTTACTGCAATCCCAAAATAATAGTGACTCCAATTCAATCCCCGTTTCCCCTGAGACGGGTGTTAGCGGAACGGGCCGCACCAGAACGGGCCGCACCAGAGCGGGCCACAATACGATGACTGGCCCGCAACAACGGTCAGGGAATGCTGGCACCGCCGACTCCCCATCAAAGGAATCAAAGGAGACGAAGGAAACGAGGGGATTAAAAAAGAGACAGGCAGCCCCGCAGCCGGCAGAAAACCAAGCAGCCCCCGATGATGACCTTCGCTCCGATCACCGCTTTCGAGGTTCAGTGCCCGTTTCCTCAAAGCCCTCCCAAACCACCTCCCAAACGACACGCGGACAGGGGACTACGTCCGCCCACCGGCCTCCTCACACCGGTACCCCCAAATTGGGCGATGCGCCTTTACTGCCCGACGACAATTGGAACCATCCGGCCGCACTCAAAAGATCTAAATTAATCAAGATAATCACATTGATCATTGCCACCCTATTGTTGATCGGTGTGGGCTTCACGCTCTGGATGCAACCGGCAAAACCACGCACTCCGTCCGATCAAATGGCTCAAGACGACTCCAACGGGTCGCAGCCGGCAGCCGAGATTGGCAATCAATTGAATCCGGACATTCAAGCCGACGACGACAATCAAGCCGACTTGGGAAACCGGATCGACCTCGGCGAAGATGCCTATAGGGAACGTGAACCAGCACAGGGTGACGCAGGGCAAGCACAACGAGACGAAAGACTTAAGTTAACGGACAACCCACTTGATTTGACTACGGACGTCGACGGCCTACCCCCATTGACGACAGCAGACTCGGCAGATTCGATCGACCCCCTGTTAGATCAACCGCCCCCTGATCTGCCTCCCTTTCCCAAAACCGATCGCGATCAAGTGAACTCGCCCATGCCAACCAATCGCGCTGAACAACGCCAATCCGATGGGGCCAATGAGTCCAATGGGGTCGATGGGGTCGATGGGGTCGATGGGGAACGACTGGCCGGGTTGGCTGAGTTGCTGGATGAAGGTCAATTGGCGATTTCCCGCTTCCAATATTTAATTCCCGAACCTCGTGAGCAGCGGCGGATTGGGCCTCCCCAATTCATCGTCAACCGCAGCGAAATCACTCGACCCGATCCGCAACGACAGTTCGACGCTATCTGTCCCAAATTGTCGTACCAGCAAACGCCGCTGTCAATCATTGTCGATGACTTGATGACGATTACGGGAATTCCCATGACATTTGACTTGGGGGCGGTTAAGGCAATGACGGGTCTGTCCAACCCGCTGGTTTCGATTGATTTAGATGGTCCGACGCTAGGTGACGCGATCGATACCATGCTGGAATCAATCAGCCTTTCCAAGGTTGTCAATGAGAATCAAGGCGTCCTCATCACGGCGCTGCATGCCGATCAATTGTCCCTTGCCAAAATCGGCTTACCCAAGTTTGCATTTGCCGATCCAGCCGAAATCGATTTGGCTCGGCAGGAATTGGTGTTGGGAATTCAAAATATGTTTGCCCCTCAGTCGTGGCAAGCAGGTGGGAACTTAGGAAGGATTTGGATCGAGCAAGACGAGTTACTGGTTAATAACAGTCCGTTGGTTCATTTTCAAATCCAAGACTTGGTCAATCGGATTGATGCAGGGTTAGTATTGAAGAAAACTCCGTCTGATCTGCAAGCCCACCAAATCTTACAAACCCGGCTCAGCCAGTTGCAACCTCGGTTGTCTGCAGCGACCGAAATGCAACACACGATCGCTCGGCCCTTGCTGCATTATTTGCAACAGATTCGACAACAGACGGGCGTTACGGTTTTTTGTGACTGGGAGTCATTGGCCAGCAAAGGCTGGCATGCTCAAACCTCGATACCGGGAAACCTATATGGTTCCGATTTGGCGACCGCCTTGCGACTGTTGACCGAAACCTTGGACATCACCTATGTCGCGGTCGACCAAAATACACTCTGGTTGACAACCTATGAAGCGGCAGAGTCATTGAACTACCTGGAGTTTTATTCCTTGGGGACGTTGACCCAGGAAAAACTGACCCATGCTCAAATTTTGGAAATTATCAATGAAGTGTTGGGGGCTGACTTTCGGCAACCCGGCGTACAAGTAATTTTCGAGCCGAAATACGACAGTCTCATTTTGATCGCTCCCCAATATCTCCACCGTCGGACGGAAACGTTACTGCGAGAAATGGAGCGTTTATAAAACATGCCGGCCAAACGCCCCGTTGAGTCTGCCGCCAATGAGGTTCAATAGGCGCCCGAAAATCGTTGTCGATCGCCCGAGGCCTGCTTCCGGCCGGTGGTCGGATCAATGGTCAAGATCACTGCCGATGCGGCGGGGCGGCCGATTTGCAAACGATGCCCCCGCGTTTCCAATTGCGAATTGTCCGGCGTCAGATTCGCGGGAAGTGTCAGGCTTCCCAATTTAGCCTGAGTATGTCCAAACCAGTTGATATGGTGATCGGTGCCAAATCGGGGACTGCGGACTGCTTCTCTTGTTTCCATCTGAAAGATTATCCGATTCAACAAGACCTGCAGGCTCGCTTGATCTTGTTGATCCCCTCCGGCGACACTGATTGCCATAACGGGTTTATCGTCTTTCATCACCAGCGTCGGAGTGAGGGTAATCCTCGGGCGTTTACCCGGTTCCACCATACTGGGATGATCCTGCCAAGTATTAAGTCCGATCATTCGGCTGCCCAATTCAACACCCGTCTCACCGGCAAACACTCCGCCCCAACCGCTGGGCGTGGCCGATACGACGTTCCCCCAACGATCGGCAACCAAGCAACTGGACGTATCATTACTAAATCCGCTGGTCACATCATAGTCTTGCGGAGTGATTCCCAACAGCGGCTTCATGGCAATGGGATCGCCCGGTTGTTGTTCCTCAGCGGCGGTTTTCATATCGATCAACGATCGGCGAAGTTCAATATAGGTTTCCGACAGCAATTGATCGATAGGCACATCAACAAATTCGGGGTCAGCAAAATAGGTATCGCGATCGGCCAGGGCCAGTTTCATTGATTCCGCCACCAGATGCACGTAATCCACCGAGTTGTGTTGCATTTCGGACAAATCATATGCCTCCAACATCCGCAACGTTTGCAGCAGATAAGGCCCTTGAGTCCATACACCACACTTGTAGACACGGTAGCCATGAAAATCAACGGCCAAAGGTTGATCAATTCGGGTGTGATGTTGAGCCATATCGACATATCGAATTAAACCATCGTTCTGTTTTGACCAGAGATCAATTTCGCGAGCAATGGGGCCTCGATAAAAGTAATCGGAGACCTGCCGCAGACCTAACCGACGGTCGTTAGCAACGTTTTTTTCGGAGGCAACTAAGCGATCGATCAAGCC
>JBGTHU010000250.1:0-4203 GCA_041745975.1 Mariniblastus sp. | reverse complement strand
CTGGGAATCGGTACTAAGCCGCAAGTAAAGTTTGAATCGCTCAAACAGTTGAAACCTGAAGTGGAGTTAGTGATGTCGGTTGTCGCCAAGCAATCGGGTGGCAGTCCGACAGAGGTCGAGGAAACGTTTCAAGCGGGATCGGTGCACCTACCTCAACTTGCCGACCAGATTCAATTTGCCAACACGGATTGGGATCATGAACCGATGTTTGCGGCGGTCACCAAATTATCTCAAGCTTCTCCCACTGCCAAGAAAGAATTTTTAACCGCATTGGGCGTGATGATTGTCCATGACCAACAAATCACGGTTGAGGAAGCGGAACTATTTCGAGCCATCGCCGAATCGTTGGACTGCCCCGTCCCCCCGATCATGGCCTCGCAATAGTCGCCCAACTCTCCGAGTCGGGACATGAACTCGCCTCGGAGAGGCGAGCGACTAACGCGTGCGACCTCCATGCCACAGCCTTTCCGCCAAAGCAGTGCTACTTATCAATACGAACGCGGCGCAAAAGTCGACTTTCTCAATGTTCTGAATGGTTGTCGTTTGCTGCAAAAGGAATATCTCCTTCCAAACCCAACAAGTGTTTGGCTCGCAATTCGAACAGCTCCCGGCGATTCAAAACACCTTCTTCGTTAAGTATCGAATCGGGTTCCATTTGCATTTTAAGTTTGGTTTTCCAGGCCAAGCTCAACAGTGAAGTCATACTTCGTCGGCTATCAAAATCCAGGAAACTCAAGATCTGGCCCCCGGATTCAAAGATTTTTTCGATTCGCCAGCAATATAAGCGAACCAAGTGTTTCAATGTCGGGCACGACTTGCGCACCATGATTCGCTGGATATCGATTTCACATTCTTGAAGGTCTTGCTGCGCTAAAAAGACTTTGTTGACGCGGGCGTCATTGACCAGATTCGCCAACAAGCCCGTGAGTAAAATCCCTTTGCCACACTCGTAGGCGATTTCTTCATAGCCCGATTTGACGGTTCCTAGCACCGGCATCATGGCGACCATCAGCGAACCGCCAACCTTGCCCACAAAGACCTCGAGTTCATCATACGTTAAAAATTGGTGTTGACGAATCCAAAGATCCGATCCCAGTAGGGGAGCGAATACGTATTCCTTGGGGATCTGGTATTCGTTGGCAACATCAACCAGGGCGGCCATTTCCGGGTTGGTGGGGGTTCCCAGAAACGCGGCATTCAATTCGTCGCGTGACTCATTCCACACATCCAATGGCCTGCCGTCATTACTTTGCAAAGCCATTAAGTTGGAAATTCGGATTAGATGATACAACAAAGGATTCAGATGCCGTTGTTGTTGGCTGGGCATGTTGCCAAGAATCCATTTAAATGGGCCGAATTGTTTACTGACGGCTTGCCGACAATTTCGGTGGCCCTCCGTGACCATCGCTGACAGGGCTGCAGGATCGAATGGAACGGCGGGGCTGGACGGGTCATTCATGGTATATCAATCAAAAATGATCTGGAAAGTCGGAACGGGACCGCTAATGCAAAGCGGGATAAAAATCAGCGGTAGGAAACGCTTGATGTGGAATTAAAGTTTGGCAAACGCGTCGAGTGCCTGTTGGATGTGGTCATCTGTCAACGCGGCGGAGACTTGGACTCGCAGGCGAGCCTCTCCTTTGGGGACAACGGGGAATCCAAATCCAATCACCATCACACCCAGATCGAACATCTTTTTTGATTTCTTGATTGCTTCGGCTTCGTCACCGATCATGATGGGAATGATCGCGGTGGGGGAAGGCGCGCAATCAAAGCCCAGTCCAGCCAACCCCTTACGGAAGGCAGCCACATTTTGGTGCAATCTGGCGACGATAGTGGGGTCATTTTCCAGCACATCGAGCGCCTCATAGGCGCTGTAGGCGACCGTGGCTGGTAGCGCATTGGAAAACAGGGCGGGACGAGAGCGTTGCTCCAATAACCGAATCGCATTTTGGCTGGCTGCCACATAACCACCGGCCGCTCCCCCCAGCGCCTTCCCCAGTGTGCCGGTGAAGAAATCAATTTGTCCCACCAGGTCAAAATGTTCGTGGGTTCCTTTTCCCGATTTTCCCAACACGCCGACACCATGCGAATCATCGACCACCAACATCGCATCATAGCGACGACAAAGTTCGACCAACTCCGGCAGTCGGGCCACATCTCCTTCCATGCTGAAGACCCCATCGGTAACGACCCAGCGAGTGGGAAAGCTTTGACTCTCTTTAAGTAACACCTCCAATTGTTCCAAGTCACTGTGGCGATAAACTTTCTTCGTGACCTGTTTGGGCATCAGTCGCATGCCGTCAATAATACTGGCGTGATTCAATTCGTCGGACAAAACCACATCTTCAGGAGCGACCAACGTTGGAAAAAAGGCCTCGTTGGCATTCCAGCAACTCACATAGGTCAGCGCCGATTCGGTTCCCACGAAACTGGCGATTTTCGACTCCAGCCGCCGATGGCAGGCCAATGTGCCGCAAATAAAACGGACGGAAGCGGTGCCCGCCCCATAATCCCGCAAGCCCGCAATTCCTGCTCCAACCACGCGTGGATGATCGGCCAGCCCCAAGTAATTATTGGCACACAATACCAAAACCGACCCATGCCCCTCAATATCGACAACCGGTCGCATCGGTGACGAGATATTGTAAAATGGCTTGAGCTGTCCGGTATCGCTCCACTCTCGCAAAACCGCAGCGGCTCGTTCATCAAAATGCTGATTGGGCATCGTTAAAATCCGAACAAAAAGTCCAATGAAAAAATAAACGAAAAATTGTGGCAAGATTAGGGAAGCCCGTTATTGAAGCTCCCCGGTACAAGCGCGATGGCTGTCAGCCAATCCGGCATTGGTCACTCTGCCTGTCATAATCAAGATTCGAAATAGTCTACCGAAAAAAGGTGACCGAATACAGGGGCAACAGATGCCACCACGCACCGCCGCGAGTGCAGCCACGTGTGTGGCAATTACGGTGACAAGCGGCGGCGATCCCATGATCCATCTTCCGCTGGAATGTATTCAATCCGGTCATGCAAGCGACTGGGCCTACCTTGCCAGAATTCAAACCGCTGGGGCGTGACCCGGAAACCACCCCAAAAATCAGGTTTGGGGACTTCTCCATCGGCAAATTTTTGCTTCATTTGATCCCATTTGGCCAACAACAAACTCCGAGACGAAACGACGCTGCTTTGCTGTGAAACCCAAGCTCCCAACTGGCTGTCTCGCGGGCGGCGGGAGAAATAACGAATCGATTCCAGCGTTGAAACCTTCTGTGCAGTCCCCGAGATTTCGACCTGACGTTGCAAGGGAAACCAGGGAAAGTGCAATGAAACATGGTTGTTGTGTTGAATTTGAACCGCCTTGCGGCTTTCATAGTTCGTGAAAAATACAAACCCCTGTTGATCAAAAAATTTCAACAGCACCGTCCGCTGGGTTGGGCACCCATCGGCTGACACTGTTGATAATACCATCGCATTGGGTTCGGGCAATTCCGCCTGACGGGCTTGATCGAACCATTGAGTAAATTGCTGGAAAGGCGAAGTATTGGCTGAATCAATATCGAATTCGCCGGTGGCGTAATCTTTTCTGAGTTCACTTAAATCAATTGCTGTCATCGTATCTCTTTATTTTGTCACTCCCATTTCCTGCAACAAGGATTGCCCCTCGAAAACAACCCCGGTCAACCAGAGCACATACCGCACGTCGACACCGATGGAGCGGCTGTAATTCGTATTCCAAGCAAAATCGTTGATGGTGGCTTCGAAAGCGCGATCGAAATTCACACCGACCAATTCCCCTCTGCCATTGATCACCGGGCTGCCCGAATTACCCCCGGTGGTATCGGTATCGTACAGCATCGCGACGGGAACGTCTTGACGATCCGGAAAGGCAAAATCTCCAAACTCTTGATTTTGAAAACGATCAATCACGGCCTGAGGTGTGATAAATGGATCGACTCCTGTCGTTTTGGCCAGGACACCACTGACCGAGGTAAACGGTTGAAGGTAGACCGCATCGACCGGTGAGTAACCGCGAACGGTTCCATAAGTCAACCGTAAGGTTCCGTTAGCATCGGGAACAAAATCTGTTTTCAGCCATTCCTGTTTGATTGAAATTAAGGGGCCGTAAGCACGATTGAGTTGTCCCTCTCGCTGTTTGCCCAATTCTCGCAAACGAATAAAATCAGGATAGAGTTCTTTCATCCA
>JBGTHU010000249.1:0-5242 GCA_041745975.1 Mariniblastus sp. | reverse complement strand
GCGTCAGGCGATCAATTTGGCCGGTTTTCCCAGCTGGGGAAGTGAACCGGCGGTCTACGAAAAACGCTTGAAACGGATGGGCAGCAAGCGGACGTCTCAATTCTCACAATGGTTGGTCGAGGCCGATCGAGCGCTCAAAGGGAGCCACTCGAGCGATGAGCTGGCAAGGCAAGTGCTGGAAAACTTGCTGATCAAGGTGGCCAAAGACGGGTAGCCGTTCGCGGGCTATCTTCGCGGGCTATCTTCGCGAGCTATTTTTCGGGCGTAAATTTTTCTGCCGCTCGCCTTACTCTCGTGGGATGTCGCTCTCGGGCGACGGTTGCAGGTTCGGATATTCATAAAAATCGGGAAATTGCAAGTTGTCCAAAACATTGAATCGATCGCTTTCCGATTCGTCTTGTGGCAGTGCGTCGCTAGAGGAATCTTCCGATTCACTGACAGGGTTGACGTCCCGATTTGGTTCGATTCGCATTTTTGGCGGAACCGCAAAGGGCACATAGTGCTGAATTGAGGGCGCAATCCTCAATGGATCCTGCCCCAAGAACCACATCACAATCAAATACGCCAAAGGAACGGCCAGCAATCCCCCTAGAACGACTTTGATCGTCTCCATTAAGCCGGACGAACTGGAACTGGAAGGTCGCCGGCGACGCCGACGATTGGTCGTCGAACGATGAAGATGTCTTGACGGGTGCTGTGGATCCCTCAGGTTCGCTCGATCGGCTTGCGAATCGATCGCCAGACCGCTTTGCCTCGTGAACTCTGGAATGGAGTCACTGGAATCGGCTGGCAGCCAAGGTTGTTGGCCGATCTGACCGGTTTTAGAATCTTTTTCAGCTTTTACATCGTGGGCTTTCGAAATATCGGCATTGGTTTCCACAGACGGCTCAATTCGCGGCTCGAATCGAGCATTGAGCTTGCGTCGGCTTCGATTCCGCCCACGTTTAGCGCCTTTGGCCAATTGGGGTGGCACTTTATACTTCTTGCGAGCGTTTCCCTGTTCGTCGTACAAATCTCGGTCGACAATCGGGATCGCTGCCCCGCCAACTAGGGTTGAGGTTTGGCCGGTGCTGTGGGCATCGCCCTCGACCACTTTCAATTCCGGCACCGCCAGATCGTTCATTTGATTTAATTGAAATTGATGGCCACAGTGAGGACACTCGACTGTGTGACTCGGTTTCAATTTCGCCGACATTTTGACCAACCCCTCGCATTGAGGGCAATTACCGAATATCGATTGAGAAGTCACGGTTTTCGATGAAGTCATGCTAGAGGTTGACATACGGTTGCTGTTTTGCCGATTTTTCGAACAATGGAAACGGGTCCTATCACTTTATTGTAATCAAACTTGGCCGACATAGCTGTTGTTAACCGTCTATGTTATCATAACTTTTTGGAAAAAATGGAAGCCTGCGTGGTTGCATGGCATCGATTATGACGAAATTGAGTCGAAAAGGTTAACGTGCCACTCGACATGCCAGTCTGACCAAGGATTTCCAAAAAATCTTTCCGTTCGCTCGACTCAAGATTTTTTTTGATCGTTGAACAATGTTTTATTGCTGAAAACCAATCGCTCCAGTTCCAGTATAACCTCAACCGGTTTTGAACCGTTTTTATGCCATTTTAAACCGTTTTAAGTGGATTTCCAATGCCCAAAGATTTTTTAAGTGGATGTGCTGACTATTATGACGTCGTGGTCATTGGCAGTGGCCTTGGTGGGTTGACCACCGCAAACATCTTAGCCCGCGAGGGCCTGTCGGTGCTGCTGTTGGAGCAGCACTACAAACTGGGCGGATTGGCCACTTGGTTTAAACGGCCCGGCGGCCACATCTTTGATATCTCGCTGCACGGCTTTCCCTATGGGATGGTCAAGAGCTGTCGTCGATATTGGACAAAAGAGATTGCCGATTCGATCGTCCAATTGGAGGGGGTACGATTTGACAATCCGATGTTCTCCTTGACGACCACCTTCAATCGAGAAGATTTCACGCGGTTACTGATCGAGAAATTTGGTATTGAGCCACAAGTCGTCGATCGCTTCTTCGATACGGCTCGCAGCATGAATTTCTATGATGACCAATCGAAAACGACTCGCGACCTATTCGATGAATTCTTTCCTGGTCGCGAAGACGTCGTTCGTTTGTTAATGGAACCGATCACCTATGCCAATGGTTCGACGTTAGAGGACCCCGCGATTACCTACGGCATCGTGTTTTCCAATTTTATGTCCAAAGGCGTTTTTGTCTTCCAAGGCGGCACCGACAAATTGGTCAAATCGATGGAAAAAGAGATGAAACGGAACGGAGTCGACGTGCGGATCAATTGTCCCGTCGATCGTATCAACGTAAAATCCTCATCCGTCCATTCTGTCGAAGTCAATGGTCGCACGATCCGTACCAAAGCTGTTATCTCCAACGGCAACTTGGTTTCGACGATTTTTAAAATGACCGGCGAAGAGCATTTTGATCCCCATTTCATTGAAGAAGCCCGACAGGTCCGCTTAAACAATTCCAGCACTCAAGTCTACATGGCGTTGGCCGAGGGAGACAGCTTGCCTCGCGACACGGGGGATCTGTTGTTCTGCAGCACCGCCGATCGGTTTCAGACCGACTTGCTGCTCAGCCGTGACATCACCAGTCGCACGTTTTCGTTTTATTATCCGGACACTCGCCCGGATGGCAAAGGCCGAACGTTGATCGTTTCCAGCACCAACGCGCGCTATGAAGACTGGATCGACATGAGCTTGGAGCAGTATCAAGCCAGCAAACAAGATCTTATTGACACGACATTCGATTCACTTGAGAAGTACGTTCCCAATTGTCGCCAGCGAATCGTGCATACCGAAGCGGCCACACCGATTACGTTTGAGCATTATACGAAACATGTCACGGGCTCCAGTTTCGGCACTAAGTTTGAAGGCCTGGCGGTCAGCCGGTCTCTGCCCGATCAGATTCGCGGGCTGTACCACGCCGGCAGTTGCGGCATCATCATGTCCGGTTGGTTGGGAACGATCAACTACGGTGTGATCGTTGCCAATGATGTGATCAACAGCCTGACCAGTCAACCCTCAGCGCCTCCTACACCCGCGGCCAGTACCTAAAACAATGCTATCGCTCAATCCATTGCCTCCAAGGAACTTCCATTGACCACCCCGCATTTACCCCTCGATATCACTCCAGACCGTGCGGCGATCGAACGAGCGATCCCGCATCGATCCCCAATGTTGTTAATCGATCAAATAACGTCTCAAGAAGATAAAACAATCACCTGTCGCAAAACGTTCAGTGCTGACGAGTTCTTCTTTCAGGGGCACTATCCCGATTTTCCCATCGTCCCGGGTGTGATCCTTTGCGAATGTGCTGCCCAGGCAGGTGCGATCTTGTTGAGCCGATTGGTTGATGGCTCGCAAGGCGTCCCTGTTTTGACTCGCATGAACGATGTCAAATTTAAGCAAATGGTGCGACCGGGGGACAGCATCGAAATCGTGGCCAACTTAGAAGAAGTCGTGGCTCAAGCTTTCTTTTTATCGGCTCAAGTCAAAGTCGACAATAAGCTGGCCGTCCGTTTGAATTTCGCTTGCACCTTGGCTCCGGTCGTTCAGGATCAATGAGATGGATTTTTTGCAATTAAAAGAGAAAACGATCGTCATCTTTGGCGTAGCCAATAAGAAAAGTGTTGCCTGGCACATCGGCAGACAATTGATCGCCGCCGGGGCCAACTGTATTTTTGTCGTTCGCAGCCAATCCCGCAAGGAATCGTTGGTCAAGTTATTGGAAGGCCACCCAGTGTTTGTATGTGATGTCGAATTCCCTGACCAAATTGCGGCAGTTCGCCAACAGATAGCGGCGATTGCTCCGACCATAGACGGGCTTGTGCATTCGATCGCTTTTGCCGCCTATGATGAAACCGGCATCAAACCGTTCCATGAAACGACCAAGCAACAATTTTTACAATCGGTTGACATTTCTTGTTTTTCCTTGATTGCGATTGCCAACGAATTCAAGGAGCTGCTCCATTCGCACGCCTCGGTGGTCACGATATCAATTTCCACCACCACGATGGCCAGCGAAAGCTATGGCTTCATGGCCCCGATCAAAGCGGCCCTCAACAGTTCGTTGGCCTTTCTGGCAAAAAGCTTCAGCCGATTCTCTCAAGTCCGTTTTAATGCGGTCGCTCCCGGGTTGTTAAAAACCTCAGCCTCGGCCGGCATTCCCGGCTACGTCGACGCGTACTTGTATGCCGAACAAGTCATTCCTCGCGGCCAAGCGGTGACAACGGAAGAAGTCGCCAATGTCGCCTGCTTTTTGCTCAGCCCCCGCTCGTCAGGAATCCAAGCCCAACAAATTGTGATCGATGCCGGTATGGAAATCAATTATTTTGACAGCGACGTCGTGGGAAAAGTGATGCGGGCTGAGTGATTTAAATTGGCTACAGGTTTGCAATCCCGGTTGAGCCAACTGGCTCAATCTTTTATGATAAAAAACAGACTTACTTCGAAAGAATACGATACAATATGATTTTGGATGCTCACCAAAGAATTTAGCGGTGCTGTCCAAAAATCATCCGCAAAAGTTTTAACAAGGATACGACCATGAGAAAAAGCAATCGAAGAGAATATCGTTTGCCGTTGAGAGCTTTCCTCTATCCCTATGTCGGGGTGCTGGCCTATTTGATCTTCTCGATCGGATTACTGCAATCCCTTCCTCCCACGCATGCACAAAGTAAAACCGACCAGCAGCAATCGGCAACCTCCGATCAGGAAAAAGAACCCGAACCGTTCAAGATATCGTACGCTGAGGACGGATTACAAATGACCGTCAGTGGCAAATGGAAAAAGATCAAACCCAAAAGCAACATGATTGAGGTGGAAATCCAACTTCCCAAACAGGATGACGATCTACAAGACGGACGACTGACCATCATGGGGGCCGGCGGATCGATCGAGGCGAATATAACTCGCTGGGAAGGTCAATTTTCTAAACAAGTCGGAGCGACCAAGAAAAAAGAGCAAAAGATCGCAGATCAAAAAGTGATTTTGGTCGACATTGAGGGTACGTATGTGGATACACCCGGTGGCCCGTTCGCCGGTGGGGCGAGCATTGAGAGAGAAAATTATCGAATGCTAGCCGCCATCATTCAAACCGCTGATCGAGGTAACTATTTCGTCAAGCTGTACGGCCCCAAAAACACCATTGACAAAAATGAAAAATTATTCGAATCGATGGTGGAGAGTTTGGAAGTC
>JBGTHU010000248.1:0-2041 GCA_041745975.1 Mariniblastus sp. | reverse complement strand
ATCGGTCGTATCAATGGCCAAAAATCCGGGCCGCGTATCATTGCTAGGGGCGACGATATCCAATTGCGAACCGAAACTGCTGTAATTTGATTTTTCACCAAAATTATTCATCGCCCCCACGGCAATTACTCCGGGGTTGACGGCAGAGAGTCGCGCAGGAAAACTGACTGGGCCAAATCCGTTGCCAGAGGCAAACACCTGGGGAACACCGAGTCCATTCCGACCTTCTGTCGTGGCCCACTGAAGTGCTTGAATTATTGCGTTGCTCTGTCCACCTCCACCCCAAGAGTGATTGACGATATGTGCGGCGTCCCAGGTGCCGGTGCCGTCTTGGGTGCGGCCCGAAGTGTAATAGATCGACGAAGCGATCCCGGCGTCATTGGCAACTGCGTTACCCCGGAAGATTCGGGCGCTGATCACCGGCGAATTGTAGGCTGCACCAGTCACGCCAATACCATTGTTGCCACGTGCCGCCGCCACCCCAGCCACCGCGGTTCCATGATTGTCTTGCACTGAATTGGGTTCGCTGGTGTTGTTGTCATCGACAAAATTCCAACCGAATATGTCATCAACCCAACCATTTCCGTCATTGTCAATGTCGTCACCTGCGACTTCACCGACGTTGACCCAATTGAATAGATCCGGGTGGTCAATCGCCACTCCGTCGTCAACGATACCGACAACAATCGATTCCAATCCACCGGCAATGATATCCCAAGCCTCAGGTAAATTAGGATCAGCGTCGACCAGTCCTCCCCCCTGTCCCACATTGTGCAAGTGCCAAAGATTGCCGAAACGAGGGTCATTGGGGATCAAGAAACGCTGCCAATTCTGATGGAAATTGGGGGCGATCCATTCCAGTCGGGAATCTTGCTCGAAGCGATTAATTGCCTGCAAAGTGTCTACGCCAGGCGCCGTCCGAAGGGTAGCCACAAACTGATCCGGGCTGCCATCGAGTCGACGATATTTTGCAAAAATTGCGGATTCGCTACTGAAAAAATCATCGGCAGAAACCTGTCCACCAATCGAAATGATCGCCTCGTCCAGCAACACGGCTTCCGATCGAGATTCTACCAACCCAAACACTGGCACAATTTCACTGGCCCAACCGGAATCGATTAATGATTCCAAAAAATTCGCGTTGATCTCAGCGGTCGCGGTATATACCGAAAAGGAACCGTCGAGTGGGCGTTGAAGTTGCAAATTTGCATCCGTAAGGCTCAGCTGGACGTCTCGCGTCGCTGCCGTACTCGATCGCTGGATGGCAATCCGATCGGCCAATATAACCATTCCATGGGGTTTTCCATCGGAAGAATAATGGTGAGTCGCTTCGATTGCCGGAACCGCCGCAGGATCGATTTTCGATCCGTCCAAGTTTTGAGAGGTCAGTGGGCCAAAATGATCTTGGCTGATGGCCGCCGACCAAATCGTGGCATCGAACGCCAATAACCGCCGAGGTTCAAGCGTTTCATAACGAGTGGGGATTTGGCGATTCTTTGCCGACATGCTGGACCTCCCTGACGCTCTTTTCGACCTATCCCGTTTCTGAAAATTTGGTTTGCGATTGGACATAATAATGAAAACTCTAAAAGTTGCCAATTGTTTTGCGTGATTGAGCCAAGCTCGAACGAACGGAAAGACAGCACAAAAAAACTGTTAATCTCTGCCGTAGATTTAACTTATTTTATTGACTGAATGCAATTTATCGAACATTAGGATAATCAGGTTTTTGCCAATAGTAAAGCAAATTTTCAGGAAATTGCAAGGAAAATTGAAATCGATCGTTACGTTGATGGCTCGTGTTGATGGCTCGTGCGAATGCACGTTTTAGAAGAAAAAGACTGCCTGGGCCAAAAAAATGAGTTAAGTCTGCCACAGCCCATTAAAAATTTTGTAATACTTCAGCCGTCTGAAGCGAGAAGTCGTTTAACTGGAAGCCAAAGCGAATTTTGCAAAGGAAAAAGCTCAGAGGTATGCGAACTTTTTCCGCAAAATTCGCGGCGGCGACCGATCTACTTCATTCGGCTGAAGTGTGACGGCG
>JBGTHU010000247.1:0-3176 GCA_041745975.1 Mariniblastus sp. | reverse complement strand
CCAGCGAGAGTCTTTGATGCAACGCTGGGGAACCCCCCAAGATATCGCGGCAGCGGTCAGTTTTTTATCAAGCCATCGAGCAAACTTTATTTCCGGACAAGTCATTCCAATTAACGGCGGATTTCGATATGCGTTGTAACCGTTCGTGGATAGGAAAGGAGATTGAGGCTCCTGCCGAAACACGAACGACTCAATGTGCGGCAGCGGCAAATCTTTGTCTGGATGGGCAACTCACCCTCCTTTGATCTCTATCGTATTCTTAGCGTTACCAAACCATCTTCGGTTACACGTTTACTTAATAAAATTTTTTTTCTTCAATACAATGCAAGTACAACGACAAACGATTGGTCAACTTGAATGTGCCATCGTCAATCCAACACAAATTAAATCGCCCCAAGCGGTGGTAATTCTATGCCATGGTTTTGGTGCCTCCGGGAGCGATTTAATCCCTTGTGCGGCAGAGATCATTGAATTTGATGAACGGTTGGGAGAGGTTGCCTATGTTTTCCCCGCTGCACCACTTCAATTAGACCCTGGCTATGATGCCAGAGCTTGGTGGATGATCGATGTCGAACATCTTCAGGAATTGATGATGCGGGGCGAAACTCGAGATATGAAAGATGCCTCGCCACTGGAATTGCCGCAATGTCGCAGCTCAATCGAAGACTTGATTGATTGGTGCCAAAAGCAATATAATTTACCAGCGAGTCATGTGATCGTGGGTGGATTTTCTCAAGGAGCGATGTTGGCGACCGATGTTGCGATTCACCATCCGCAACGATTGGGTGGCTTGATTATATGGAGCGGTGCTTTGATTGCACAATCCCAATGGCAACCTGCGGCTGCCAAGCAGCAGAAGCTATCGATCGTTCAAAGTCATGGTAACATCGATCCAATTCTGTCGATTGAAGGAGCCCGAGACCTTCATCAAATGCTAACGCAAGCGGGGCACGAGGCCAACTTTCATGAATTTTACGGACCTCATACCGTCGGTCAGGAAGGAATTGAGGGAGCGGCTAATTTAATTCTACATGTCCTTGATTCGACGCATTAGCCCTTATTCCTGAACGGTTACGGCCTTCTTCCTCTGAAACCATCCTCCTCAAATCGGATTCTTAATGGCAGGCACAAACAAGCTTCCCAGCGTCGTTTGTTGCGGCGAGTGCTCGACCAGGCGACTTTCCAGTTCGCGACGATTCCATTTTCCCTGCAAATACCCTCCTACCGCTTGAACAATCCCTGCAACTTGGGCCGCATTTTGATGGACAAACTCGACTCTAAAATGTTGAATCCCTGCCTTTAACCACGATTCGATTGATCGCGGGTCGACTTGAGCTTGAGCACCAAAAACGGTGTTGCGGCATCCGACATCCGCCATTACAGGATGCTCGCGACCGTTGTGGTCTCGGAGGGCCAAGCGGTGTTTTTCACAGGGATGGCCGCAGTTGGTGTGATCGGTTCCACTTGATAGGAATCGACAAAACACACAATGCTCTGTGTGAAAAACGGGTAAGTGAGAATAGACAATCGCTTCCAAGCTGTGGGCAGGTACTCGCCGTGTCAACGCCTCAATTTGCTTTGAATTCAGGTCATAGGTCGGCGTGATCCGACTCAACCCGAGTTTGAGAAAGGTATGGCAGGTGATGGCATTGGCCGCATTCAAACTAAAGTCGCCTATCAACTCGATCGCCGCAATATTCGGGTCTCGTTGCCAAACTTCCGATTGCTCAATCAACGAAGTTTCCTGCCCAATTCCCGCTCGTAGCATCCTCAATCCTCCCTCGGGGGCAATCAACCCTGCCGTGCGGATTAACAGATCGCATTTCAGTGAATGTAAGAACCTGACCACATTTTGTTCGCTGGGCTTCAATATGCGAGGACTGGCAACACGAGCCCGCAAACCGATCGCTTGAATTTTTTCCACCGATGGCCGCAATCCGTATAGTTCCAAATAATCCAACGTGACGCTGGCTATCTCCATTGAACCTGAAATTTCAAGCACTGAATCCAATTGTTCTGCATTGCGAACCAACACATGCAGTTGCGGTTGCACGGGACGATTTTTATGCCGCTGTTTGATGTTGCTCGGAGATAACAGTAAGGTATCAACATCATCATCGCTCACATTGTTTTCTAAGTACGGAATTTCTTTAACGAATGCAGCGGAATATTCCGTCGATTGAGCCAGTTGTTCCGCTCGTTTCAACAACCTGGCTGCGTTGGGTCTGTTGGGGATCGATTTAATTGCCGCAGTCTGGTGCATTAGTTGATCCACCAGTTTCCGACGAGCATCATTCAGTAAACTAACGGGGATAAACAGTGAGCCGGGCGAATCAAATCGGATTTCTCCAAGATGAAATGGGGTGCCTCCTAAACGGCCCAGTTGCTCTGACAACCGCGGCAGGTCGAGTGGTTGTTTTTCTGCTGGGGTTAGTGGGCGGTTACCGATGTAGTTCGCCGACGCTGATTCACCAACCAAACTCGCCCGGATTCTCAGGGGCTCTCCTTCGATTGCGTTGACTTCGAAATCAACAGCGCGAGTGAATCGAGGGCTGTCCGCATTGATCAAGGGCTTTAGCCGTTTATTTAATTTGGGATCGCGGGTTCGCCAAACCCAATCTCCGATACGAATGCGGCTGAAGTCAATCTCAGTGTGCCCAAACTTCAATTCGACTTGATTGCTCAAGCCATCGGGATACTGATTGACTTGGTAGACATTACCCCCTTCTTCGGGTAGATCGGGACTCCGCCAATCCGCGGCGTCAAACACCACGCCGTCACCTGGATTGACTTCTCTACCGGCGTCGAGTGCAACATCAACACGATCCACGGAAACCGCAGCCACCACGCCCAGACGAACTCCGCGATGACGAGGTGCTCGACCGATGACGGCGGTCTGGTGATTGGTGCCGGACATGAAGTGTGGGCCTAAACCGCGAGAATATACTTGTTCGAGCTCCTGATAAGTTCCCTCGCTCGAATTCTCAGCAGTTAGGATTGCCAAAGCACTCGAGCTTTTTATGTGGTCCAAAGCTTTGCGGTAAGCCTGAGTGGTGGCGGCGACATAGTGGCTATCTTTATACCGTCCCTCAATCTTCAAGCAATGGACACCGATCTCAGCCAGTTCCGCGATGTGCTCCAGCGCACAGAGGTCACCGGGCGATAAAAGATAGCGG
>JBGTHU010000246.1:0-8534 GCA_041745975.1 Mariniblastus sp. | reverse complement strand
GTTGATGCGGTGATTGATCCGCCGACCGGAACCAATGAAAACGTGATTGGATATGCCTATGCTGGCAAATTTCGAGAGCGAGCCGCATATCGGTATACCGTCGAAACCGCAGTTTATCTTGCTGATGGTCAGCGTGGTCGTGGAATCGGGCGAATTCTTTATCAAGAACTGATTAAGGAATTAAAATCTCGCTCGATCAATCGAGCCATTGGTGTAATCTCATTACCCAATCCGGCCAGTATTAAACTGCATGAATCGCTGGGGTTTTCCAAAGTGGGAGTGTTGTCTGCTGCCGGACGTAAGTTTGATCGCTGGATCGATGTCGGCCTATGGGAAATCGATCTGTCGTAAATGGTGAATTTTCAGTTTTTGTTGAAAAACAACATTATCAGACCCCTGAAGCAAACGGTCACGTTGTTTCACATTCAACCGATGTCTCGTGGTTGCAATTGAGAACAATTCGAGTCATAATCTGAAGGTTCACTGCAACTTTTTCAATGCAAAACGATGGGAGCGATTTTATGTCTCATTTCATTCCTCGATGCAACTCGATTTTTTCTATCGGAATTATTGGTCTACTTTTCTGCTTGGGTTGCAAAGATCCGGTGTCATCCGATCTATCAACGACATCCGATTCATCCCTTGCTTCGAATGCGACTTCGAATCAAACATCTCTGCAGATTGATAATCGACAGGATTCGAATTCTGATTCAGCCAAGGCCAATGCCAGCATCAATGGCAACTCAAGGAACGTCAATCAAGGGGAAAATAGCGCAACCTCATCGAATGCTTCCTCCACCTCCTCTGCGATGCCAACTGAGCCGTCTGGTTCTGCCCAAGCGACTTCCCTGCAGACGCCTGAAAGTACGACTCAGGCGAATGCGGCCAATCCCCCTCGACAAAACTTTTTGATCGATGACGTTCTCAAGCGAGACGATTTAAACCAAGCAACCAAAGATCAATTGCTGAAAATGAAGCATGAAAATCAGCAGCAAGTCTCCTCGATTCGTCTGGAGAACCTGCGGAGAAGTTTTGATCTGGATTATGCAATCGAAAAAAAGTTGTCTGCAAGGCCGCCCACTCAAGCGAAAACCGAGCCCAGTACAGCCGAAGTGATCTACCCGCAAAAAACGATGTCTGAACTTGACCAATATTTACTATGGGTTAAATTTCGCAGAGAAATCGTTGACTACTTCGAACAACAAAACCATCAAGGACTCGATGACTCGGCCAAACGTACTGCGATTGATCTAATGAATCGCTTTTTCGATAGTGAAGTAAATCAGCTTGAAGATCAGGAACTGACCGACTTGTTCGAACAAGGCGTTGCCTTAGAGAAACAACACGCCATTTTATTCCGGGAACCTGGCTTTCAGTATGTGTTGGCCAATATCAGTATTGCCAATAACAAAATGCGGGAAGGCTACAATCGATTTCACCGCGGAAATATTCAGTTCACCAATTACGAATATCCAGCCAGGTTTCCCGTGTTGGCCTACGAAGAATACCACCGTGTCTCTACGACGGTGTCTACCCAAGCCGGCAACGTCGTTCCTTTTGTCGGATATTATACGGCATTGCGTTATTGGATAGAGCATGATTTCAGGGAATCACCTGAATACTATGTGATTGTCTATAACAGATTAAGAAATTTTCTTTTCCGCTGCATGGACCATCAAAGTTGGAACTTAATGAGTGATTATCATGACTTCGTAGTCCAGCAGATCCATCTACCCGAGTGGGTAAGAACGATGTTTCGTGGAGAATATTACAAACGATTGGCTTGGCGAATTCGCGGAACGGGTTTCGTTTCCTCGGTCTCACCGGAAAACTGGCAGCAATTTAAAGATCTTAGTCGCCGCTCGGTTGGTTTTTTCCAAACCGCTGCTGAAATCAACCCTTACTTCGTTGAATCCACCAATCAGCTGGTAGCTTTGTCCGTTGAAGGATTCATTGACGATCCGATGGAAAAGTGGTACGAGATAGGAAGAAAAAACAACCCAGAAGCACTCTCCCCTTTCCATTATTTGTTGAGAGGCTACCTTCCTCAATGGAATGGATCAATTGAACAGATGGTTGCGTTAGGACGCGAGTATGGTGCAATCGAGCGATACGATTCCGCTCTACCTTTTGGAATTGTGGAAGCTTTTATTTCAATTCGGAACACGGCCTAAGGCACCACCGAGGAAAAAGATGTATTTCTCCGTGACAAAGAGTTCGTGGCCGAGGTACTTAAAGCCTTGGACGGATTAGCCAACGATCCGACACCCAAGGTCATTGAAGGCCGGATTCGCGGAGCGCAGTATTTCTACACACTCAAGGCAATGGTGGGAATCAAGTACGATCGTTTCGATGCGGGCCGAGAAGCCTTCGCTAAATTGAACGGAAAATACGATCGCGATGCCGTGAGGAAATTTTATTCTAAAAAATCAAATAGCTTTAACGCCAGTTACGAGTTTTATTATGCCCAGGCTTACATCGACGATCCCCAAGTAAAACCACTAATCCAGCGACTGTTGCGGCTAAAAGGTGACCGCTACGAAGATCGGAAGGATCACTACGACGATATTGCCAAAATCGGCGAGGAATATTTTGCCCAACATACCGATCATCCATCGGCTCCTTTTTTCAAGGCGTTGTACCAGCCGATTATGGATGAACGTGATTACATGGAGGGAAAACAAGTTACCGTGCCAATCGAGCCTGATCTGTCCACGTTTTTGTTTGATGATATCGAAAAGATTGAATATGTCCCCGATGGCAAAATTAAAATTGATAACCAGATTGGTGACTACCGATACAGCATGACATCGTTTAGCTCATTTCCGGGTTTAGGGAAAGAAGTCGAGTTCGATATCGAATTCCCTGAATTGGCGGATACCGATCCATCGGCCAACCAACTCGCGGCCGGTTTCAGTGCTTGTCGTGTTCGGAATGAACAATTCTATTTTGGCCTCACCCGGATCTATCGCCGGAATAAGCCCCAGAACGTGCACGACATCGGTTATCTGATGTTTGGTTATACCAAACGTCAACAATCCATGTTCTTCTATCAATTTCCGATACTGCCTGACAAAAATACACTGCGAGTCATATCAGGTTCCGGTTATTTTGAAATCTATGTCAATGATCAATTCGTGACCCGTTCGATGATGCATGCAATTGAAGGGGCTTACTCTCAATTGATGTTCGAAGCACCGACCGTCCTCAAAGGCCGAGGACATTTCCAGATTTCCAATGTCCGTGTAACGATCCAACCACACATGCCGCCAATCAATGAGACCGATGAACATATGATTGCGTATTACAAATTCAGGTTGGATCGTTTCCCTGAAGATAAATGGTCTGTTTATTGGATGGCGACAACACATCATCGTGCTGGTGACTACGCCAAAGCACTGGAAATGTATCAACAAGCAATTGATATGGGAATCGATCAGTCTCGCGCTGCATTTTTTATCGGTGACTGCCATGAACAGACCGGCCAATTAAAGGAAGCCTTGAAATGGTATCAAATTGCGGCTCTGCCTGAAAACCAAAATCTGATCGCACTCTACGATCGTGGCCCAGAGTATCCGTTCAGCAATTTCAATAATTGGGCCGCGTTCCGGCTGCAGTGGCTAAAACATACGCATTCCAACGAAGAAATTCGCAGACTGGCCGGTAGCCAGCCGACGGTCGATCCAATCCCCTCGCAATCTCAGCTCTGGGCAATACCGTTGATAAATGCCGTTAAAGATGCGGAAGAGGGCCGCTTCGATGTGGCCGAACAACTCGTTCGACAATCTGCCTCGAAAACGCCAGTTGCGATGGAAGAGGTGGTGCGTACGATGCTCCAAAGTTATGGCAAAAAAATCGTCTACCGACAATCCGCTGAGGAGCCCCCAATCTACCAACGTTTTGAAAAGCCGATTCCATTCTTTGAACTGTTTGAGTCCTTTCTTGATACTTGGGGAAATACCTACTAAAGCAAATCAATGGGGTTACCGATTACGCGCTGTTGGAAAAGTGAGATGACTCTTCGGAGGCAAGTTCATTTTCCAAGTATTCACCAAGTATTCAAACAGAGCTTTTGATCGAACCGTATCCAATTTTATTGGTCCCAGAGCGATGAGCAATTTCATGGACAATCCGATTCAACAAAGCAGAGACCTTTCAAGCCAATCGGTTTTGAAGAAAACCCACACAAACTTGATCGCCATAATCTTGGTCTGTGGACTGGTAGCCTTCAGCGGTATATTAGGGTGTCGTCCAAATTCGGGCACCGAATCCGTTGCTTATCCTGAGACCATTGAAGCGGTTGGTGGTTCCCTCGTCGATCCCCCTAAACGTGAAAATGTTGCTACTGACAAATTTAAAGTTGAAGAGCGTACTGCTAATATCCCCAACCCAGAACCTCATCAAGCCTCATCGGCAACTGAGAAATCTGTAGAGGACTCGACAATTGACGAACCCCGTACATTTGAGTATAGCTCCCAACCGACAACGGCGCCCGAGTATGTCCAAGGACGGATAGACTATGACAAAGTCGCTCTGCATCAATTTCAGCATTCGGTGTTGCCGAATCTTGAGCCAGCACAACAAGAATTTGCGGAAGGTTTTGTCACAGACACCTTGAAAGGTTTGATTGAGCCAAAAAATATTGCCAAGTGGAAGGGGCTACTGCGGCGATTGAAACGGATCGATGATCAATCAGAGTCGTTTCCGACGGTCTTGGCAGATGATCCCTTGTGGTTGGCTTGCCAGGGGATCGTCTTGGGAATCAATCAATTTCAACCCGCCGGCTTGGCTCGGCTTGAGCAAGCACTCGATCGCCTGCCTCAGTCCGAATATTCGCAGCAAACGAAAGTATTGCTCCATTTGAAGTATTTCCAGCTTTATCATCCCAACCTCTCAGGGAACGTCGACAGCCGCTTGCAGGGACTTAATCAAGCTTTACTGAATTGGTTTGCAGCTGATTTTTATGTCCCCCCCCACCAGCACCGATATGTTGTGGACGATGCCAAAGAGTTTATTGTTTGGGCGAATGAATTCGAAAAGAATCAATTGTTAGAAGAATTCTATGAAAAATTCAATCAGCTGTTTGAGTTGCCACCTTGGATACGCCACATGGTTCGTGGTCATTACCAACAGATCCCAATCGACAGATCGTTAATCTGGGATCAAAAACAGGGATGGATGGTGATTAACAATCGACCCCTGCGCGAGTTTCTCCAACGAGCCGCGGATTTCTTCCGCAACGCCCATTCGGTAAATCCGATGTTTCCCGAAGCTGCGGGAGAGATGATGAAGCTGGCGACCTATCGAAAGGAAGAAAAAGAGATTCCTGATTGGTACCAAAAAGCGATCGCGGCCCAACCCGATTACATGCCGGTACACCGGCTGATGTTAGATAGTTTTAGGGCCGACCGAGATGGCACCGTGGAACAGATGCTGGAATACACTCGAAAGACAATAAATGAGTCCGCTGACGATTCAATCCTTCCCTTCCTACTGATTGCCACTCACCAGCGCATCCTTGATGCGTTTCCCGAAAATGATGAACAGCGGATCGCCTATGTGGAAGATCCTCAACATTTACGCGATTTGATCCAAGCCATCGATCGAATTACCGCTCAGGTTCCCTGCAAAGCTGTTGATAACCAGATTGTTCCCGATTCTTCTTGGTTGACATTGAAAACGGTTTGGGCAGTCCAATTGGCTGAATACGATCAGGCGGATCGATCGATGTGGAGCCTTGACGAGACCTTTGACCAGCGGGCGATTGCCCAACTGGGTGTTGAAAACACGACGTTCAACGTCTTTCGCTCCGGACCCTATGCCAGGGTCAGCGAATTTGAAAGTGAAGCGACTGAATTGGTCGAGTTGTTTGGTGAGACACCAGCACATCGGATGCTGCATTCCGACCAGATCATCAATCTGACCGAACAAGTGCTGGTGGAAAACAGTCACCCCTTAGGATCACTCTTTTTCCGCATGGCTCAACAGCAGGTTTTACTGGAACGAGCGTTTCAACGTGGCGATATGGTTAAGCTGCCATTTGATTCTGATTTGAGTATGTGGCGAGGTAAAAGTGTGAATCGAGTCAATTTTGAAAACGAGGATGCCGCTCGGATCGACCAAAGAATCAGTGATCAAAGTTTCGATTTGTGGTCAATCATTTACACTCCGGGTAATAAATCGATTGAGTTCGAGATCGAATTCTTGGAAGACGAATTCAACTCGTCCGTAAATCTGCCAACCCCCTGGGTTTCTTTGGTTTTTGGTGAATATCGCGAAAGCAAAATAGGAATTGGAATCCGCCAAGCCGAACCAGATGATACCCTTGAACCAGAATCCGATGGAACGTCAGGCTCTGGAAGCAATGATTCCAGTCTAATCGCGGCTCAAGTTCGATTCGGAGACATCGCTTATCCTGAAAGAGCCTATTACTATGACATCATGATTAATCGAGGGCGTAACAATTTAAAAATTAATGCCTACGAACAATATTTCGAGTTTTTTCTGAATGACGAATTCGTCTTTCGAACCAAAAGCAACCATTTGAGACAAGCTGTTGATTACATCGGGCTGGTACAGACTTTCGCCAACAGCGGTTCCGGCGTGACCCGAATCTCTAATTTTTTCGTTAGCCAATTAAATGATCCTCCACCCCCGTTTGCTGCTCCGGTTGAATTGTTGGTGGATTACTATTTAAGACAAGTTGATCGATTTCCAGACGATCGTTGGTTTCGGTTTTGGTATGGCAAGTCGCTTCACCAAGCGGGCCGTTGGGAACTGGCACTCGAGCAATATCAAAGTGCCCTTGAATTAGGACTTTCCGAAGGAACGGTTGGCTTTTTTCTCGGCGATATCTACGAACAACAATTAGATTGGGAACATGCAATAGCGTGGTATCAACGTGCTGCTAATCCCGAATTTGATAATCCGACTCGTCTGCAACCTCGCGGTCGTCGAAACAACTACAGCAATCCTCAAAATTGGGCCGCGTGGCGGTTGGACTGGCTCCAGTCGACCTCGCCAGACCCCGATGTCAGGGCGAAGCATGTTCCCAAAAATTACGTTCCAGCAATGGCCCCGGAACAAAGCTATGCCTTCAACTATTTGACAAAGGCCCAACGATTGGCGATCCAGGGTGAATATCCGCAAGCCGTCAAATCAGCCTTGGAATTGATCCCTTTTTGTTCCAGCGAGTTGGAACCCCACGTCATCAAAATTATTCATGTCTATCGTCAAGGCCAAATCTATCAACGTACCGACGTGGATGAGTTGCCAATTTATCGTATGGCAAAAGCGCCCTTGAAATTTTTTCGGCATTTTATCGACTATCTCCCAATCCATGATGCGGCCAGGTTTTAAGTTTGATTACCGCGGGCGCTATGCCACTAACAGGGATGGAGCATTCGGGCGTTTCTGAACATCACAAGCCAGCCGTACGTAGAGCGTCACGACCATGCCCTTATCGGCATTCAATCAGGCGAAGACTTGCTTCTGAATTGGCGACATGGTAGCTTAATGACTTGTAAATTTTCCTGCTGTCGGAGGAATTCGCCAGCGAGACGTTAGGCAACTGCGAAAGCACATATACCGGGAAATCACAGATGGACTACAAATGCGGGCTCGTTCTTGGAATTTGCGTAATCGCTGCAGCATCCTTACTGGCATTCGCAATTCGCACAGCGATTCCGCCGATTGAGGTTGGTAGGTACCAGTTTTCGGGGAGCAACGGAGTTAACGTGTTCGTCCTCGACACCAAGACCGGACGAATCTGGCAAAGGTTTGTCGATTCCACCGGCGGTCCGTCAGTGTGGTCCGAAAATAAGGTTCCTTGGGTCGAGATGTCGGACGAGTAGCACGCCAAAATCGGCTAGCCGCCCACATTGCTGACGGCCGCCTCCCCACCCCCAAGGATGCGGGTCCGTTCAAAAAAGCAACTTAACTTGGATCGGTCCTGCGAAGAGAAACTCGCTCGTACCCGAGTTGCTTTAGTGAAACCAAGCCTTGATTAAAAAATCACCTTGGGCGTCGTGAGTTACAAAAAACATCGCCTCAGTTCTAGTTCCATCTGCGACGATCCAATTTTGCCAGTGCGGTAGGGACCTGACCCTTTTTCGCTCTTTCTATATCGTTTGCCTATTTTTCCCACCCGAACGGTTGCGTCCAAGCTTGTTCAAATTGATTTTCAAATGAAGGGTCGGGATGGGGCTTGCTGCTGGTAATGATGGCTCGGACATAAAGGGCATCGTCGGGGATTTGAAATTCGATTTCTGTACCGGTTTGGGTTGCCAAAACGGAACCGATTTTCGGGCAGTAGCGTTGTTTGACGGTCAGGCGATTGCCCGCGTCATCAACTTCCTTGGGCCACGTCCGATCATAGTCGTGAGGCGTACCAACCCACTGCGTGGTGAGTTCGACTCCATTTTCTGCGGCGATTTGCAGCCGAATCTTGCGCGTGGCGAGGTCGTAATCGATTTGGTTCAGGGTGACTCCACTCGATGAATAAAAATTGCCACGAGCCATAGCATTGATCAGCG
>JBGTHU010000245.1:0-2607 GCA_041745975.1 Mariniblastus sp. | reverse complement strand
AAGGTAGTCTATTGATCGGCGAAAGGGAATTCTTGAATGCATTTCCCGAAGTCTCCGGTTACCGTTTTTTTCTAATTCGTGATGGCGATCCAGTGACCGGTGACCGCCACGCAAGCCAATCAAACAATAAAGCAATCTTGGAAGAACGACTGAGCGATTACGGTTTTTTTGCAACTTCCGCAACCCAATTGTTAGGCAATTTCATGCGGGTACAAAATACCTACCTCAGTACGTTCCAAACCTTGGGGGCGTTGGGCCTGATGCTGGGAACGATCGGTTTGGCTGCGGTACAGTGGCGAAGTATCTTGGAAAGGCGAAAAGAGTTGGGATTGATGAGAGCCGTTGGGTTTTCGCAGCAACGCCTACGGTACATGATCTTGCTGGAGAACATTTTCCTGTTGTTAACCGGCCTAGGTGTCGGAATCGCTGCCGCATTGTTTACGACCTTGCCGCACGGGTTACTGGGGCAGGCAAATATCCCCTGGGTTGATTTGGGGATCATGTTTGCCATCATCATTGGAGTCGGAATTATTGCCAGCAGAATTGCCTCGAAGCAGGTTTTTAGACTACAATTATTGCAATCGTTAAGAGATTAAAGGCTTTGAAGTAGAAGTTCATGCCGTTGAAATGTTATAAAAATTGGAGAAAAAGAGAAATGAGACCAACTGTGATCTTGTGCCTACTTTCGGCTCTGATGGGGAGTACCATGACGATCCTATGGCAACATGCCAATTGGGATACCGTTGCCCGAGCAAATTCGCACGTGAATGATTCCGAGCTATCCGCTCATATCGACCTTCGAGCTGCCGAATTGGCCGTGATTCCCAACCGACCGTTGCCACCGATGCAAGCCCAAGACCGCGTTTTTAGCGCCGATGAGCAAACCAATATTGCGGTTTATGATCGCGTCAATCGGAGTGTTTGTAACATCGACACCTCCGCGCGAGTCGGTATGATGATGATGTTTGGGCCGACGACGGTAGAGGGGTCGGGTTCGGGTTGGGTATTAGATCAACAGGGACATATTGTAACTAACCATCACGTGATCGACGGCAGCGAAACCACCACGGTGACCTTGTACAATGGCGAATCATTTCCTGCTCGCGTTATTGGCACCGATCCGCAAAACGATATTGCCGTGCTGAAAATAAATGCAGCGGCTGATATGCTGGAACCGGTCGCCTTGGGCACATCGAATAACTTACGAGTCGGTCAACGCGTCTTTGCGATTGGAAATCCATTCGGACTGGAGCGGACGATGACCATTGGGATCGTATCCAGTCTCGATCGCAGCATCAAATCCCCTCGTAACAGTCGCATGATCAAAAACATTATCCAAATTGATGCTGCTCTGAATCAGGGGAACTCGGGTGGCCCACTGCTGGACAGCCAAGGTATATTGATCGGCATGAACACCGCCATCGCCAGCAAAACTGGAGAAAATACGGGAGTTGGATTCGCCGTTCCCGTGGATACGTTACGCAAAGTGATCCCACAATTGATTCAATTTGGCGAAGTCCGTCGAGCCTGGTTGGGGATCGAATTGTTCTGGAAGGATAAGCAAGGCTTGGGTGTGGTTTATGCGGTCGAAAATGGACCTGCCGCCAAAGCAGGAATCCGCAGCGCGCGAATTCAACGGCAACTCTTCCGAACTCCCCGTGGTATCGAGGAACGAATTGATGTCGACAAATCAAATGCCGACATTGTTGTGGCCATCAATGGCATGCCCGTTAAAGATGACGAGCAGTTACGGGATATCTTGGACGAATTGAAGCCTGGTCAAACCGTCAATGTTTCGGTCATTCGAGACGAAAAACGGATGGACATTCCCGTGCAACTAGGTAGTGAGAGATAAGCAACCTGGGCGATCCAACCCGTTTTTAAAAATTTTATGTCGCGAATTTCTGTCATCATTCCAGCGGCCGGACAGAGCCGCCGTTTTGGGGATGCCGCCACCAAGAAGACATTTTTCAGCCTGCACGGCAAACCCGTTTGGGCCCATGCGGTTGAGCCTTTTCGGCAACACGCCGATGTAGTGCAAATCATCATCGTCGTCGCTCCCGATGATTTCGCCGAGTTCAGTGCAACGTTTGCTGAATTAATCGACGACTGGGATCTGACCGTGGTCCCCGGTGGCAGCGAGCGAGCGATTTCGGTAGCCAATGGGTTTCACGCCGTGTTACCCGAGTGCGATCTGGTCGCGATCCACGATGCGGCTCGTCCCTGCGTTGACGCGGAGTTAATTCAGCGAGTCATTCAGGCGGCAGCCACCACAGGGGCCGCCATCCCCGGAGTGCCAGTCAATAGCACGCTTAAACGCGTCAACCAAGACAACCGAATCCTTGCCACCGTCGATCGAGAGGGACTCTTCCTGGCGCAAACGCCTCAGGTCTTCCTCCGGTCGGTTTACGAACAAATGCTCGCATCTGCCGGGAAGCTGCAAGTCACCGATGATGCACAACTGGCCGAAACGCTGGGAATACCGGTGACCATGGTAGCTGGATCGATCAGCAACATTAAGATTACTGAACTAGAAGATATCGAGTTCGCTCAGATTTATCTGAGCCGGCGTCTCTCAATCAATACCTAGATTGATTTCAATTTCAG
>JBGTHU010000244.1:0-1750 GCA_041745975.1 Mariniblastus sp. | reverse complement strand
GTCGCATCTCTGTTTTCGGAAACAACCCTTGGTACCGGCAGTCCCAGTTGCGGCAAATTGGCTATTGTCCTGCGATTGAGCCAGTGTACCCCAATGTTTCCGGGCTGGAATGGACCAGCTATTTGATCCAGTTGCATGGATTTAGTCGCAAAGAGTCGCTGCGCCGCGCGGTGGAATTTCTGGATCAAGTCGGAATGGCACCCGCCATGAAACGAAGGATGGGTGGCTACTCCCTGGGAATGCGGCAACGCTGCAAACTTGCACAGGCGATGGCCCACGATCCTGAATTGCTCATTCTAGATGAACCATTTAACGGTCTGGACCCCGTTGGCCGGTTTGAAATGACGAATTACCTGCAAGACTGGGTCAAACGAGGCCGCAGCCTGATTCTAGCCAGTCACATCTTGCATGAGGTCGAAGCAGTCAATCCATCGCTTCTACTAATTTCCGGCGGTCGAATGTTGGCAAGCGGCTCGCCGGAAGAGGTCCGTGGCATTCTTGCGGATTGCCCGAATGCGATTTGTATTCGTTCCAGCGACAACCACGGATTGGCATCCGAGATCGCGGCCCTATCGGAAGTCGAAAATCTCATGTTTCATCATGAAGAGGACTCGATCACGGTCACAACCAGTAGCGCCGCGGCCTTGCTTAACAAATTACCAGAAATTACCAGCAGGCTACAGCTGGACATTTTTGAAATTCGCGCTTCTGACGAATCGCTGCAAGATATCTTCTCTACGTTGATGAAGCTGCATCGAGGCGAAATGCAACAAAAGCGCACCATCTCGCCAGTCGCAAGCCAAGCCGCAAGCCCTACCTGAGCCAACACCTACGCCTATGAACTTTCTTGCCAACATGTTGACGACCGCCAGGTTCGAGTTTGTTCGTTCCCTGACGCTACAAAGAATCACGTTGTCTGTGATCTTGGCTCTGTTTCCGCCAGCAATGCTCTTGATCCTTTTGCTGAATGCCTCGGATGCCTTGTTCAAGTTTATTGTTTGTACGATGGTTTTATTCGTCGGCTTGCTTTCATTGTTGTTATGGGCAACTCCTAATGTTCACGGCGAATTGGAAGGACGCAGTTGGAGCTATCTCACCAGTCGCCACGGTGGTCGCTTTTCCATTTTGTTCGGCAAATATCTCAATGCAATCATATGGACGGTCATCGTCAGTTGGACTTCAGCCGTGATTTGTATCATTGAAACCGAGCTTCTGACGAGAACCGGCGAAATGACTAAAAACCTCATCGCGTTTACCGGTTTAATTTTGATCGCAACTCCCGTGTACGCAGCCATCTTTTCAATGATTGGGGTCATTTTTTCCAGGAAGTCCATGGTTTTTGGTGCGGCGTATATCGTGCTCAGTGAGCTGGTTTTGGCTTCTGTCCCGGCCAATGTCAACAAGTTGACGGGTCGATTTCATTTGATGACGATTGCAAACGGGTTATTTGGCGAATGGTTCTTACCGCTTGGACAAGACGAGTGGGAAACGTTGTATGGACGCAGTTCGATTGTCGGAAGCGTGATGGCACTCCTGCTTATCACTCTATTCTCGCTTGGAATCGCTACCGTCGTGATTCGTTATCGAGAATACATCACGAGCGACGAAACTCTTTAGGCGGGAGCATGCTTCCGGTTTTCAAAGGCACGTGCCCACGTGGCGAATCGATTTTGAGGCAAAACATGCCCCACAAAAATGTCCCACGTGTGCTACCAATCATTTTTTTGAATTTTTTCGACACCATTCGTCA
>JBGTHU010000243.1:0-1866 GCA_041745975.1 Mariniblastus sp. | reverse complement strand
GTGTCAAATGCGAACGAACTTTTACCGCTGCCGCTGACGCCGGTCAAACAAATCAATTGGTTCCGAGGTAATACAAGATTGACATCTTGCAAATTGTGCTCGCGAGCACCTTTAATAATAATATCCGATGATGGCATTGATAATGGCTAAGTTGTACAATTCGTTTGAGGGCACAGGCAGCGAACCCAGAAGGCGGGTCAATCGAATTCTCGCTCCCAAATCAAATCCCCCTCACGCCACCGCCATAATAAATCAAAACAAATCGCAACATTTGACATTGGCAGACGAAGATAACCGGATTCGATAGGTGCTAGGTGCAGAAAAAATCGACCCGGTATTGTAAAGCAAGAAGGCCAGATCCCAAACCGGCAACGATCGTTTTTCTAAATTTTTTAGGTTTTCATTACCGAATCGGTTACCTTACACTATCGTGTTATGAATGACAGTTCAGAAATCCGACCTGTTGAAAAGCATCCGCAACGGTTTGCTACGACTTCCTGGAGCGTCATCCTACAGGCGGCCCAAGGTGAAACCGCTGACGGCGTCGTTGCACTCGACTCGCTCTGTCGCCAATATTGGTACCCCCTCTATGCGTTTGTTCGCCGAAAGGGGCATCCGGCGGAAGCCGCTGAAGACTTGACCCAAGGTTTTTTTGCCTTTCTGCTGGAAAAGAACAGCCTGCTGAATGCCGAACAAGCCCGCGGCAGGTTTCGCACCTTTTTAATGACCGCCATGAATAATTTTCTGATCAATCACCACCGCTATCAAAACGCGAAAAAAAGAGAGCTTGAGCGGTGGGATTCGATCGATTGCCAAAACGGTGAGTTGCGGTACCAAATGGAGGGGGTGAACGAATTGACACCTGAAGGCGTCTTTGATCGGAATTGGGCAATGACCGTGCTGTTGTCCGTCAGCAGCGAGCTGAGCCAGTATTATCAAAAAAAAGGGAAAGCGGAAATATTTGACCGCTTGTTCCCCGTGATGACGAAGGAGAGTACCCAGCAGACCTATGCCCAACTGGCCGCCGAATTAGGCCTTTCGGAGTCAGCCGTCAAAGTCGCAATCCATCGCATGCGAGAAAAAAGTCAACGGATTCTACGATCGAAGATTGCAGCCACAGTGACCGATCCGTCTGAAATCGATGAGGAGATTGCCGAATTGTTTCGAATTCTATGTGTTTAAAGTAAAGCGGTGTAACCGTTGACGACTTCCGATACTATAAAATCAAAACCCCCTCGTTTTTGTTGAGCCAGGGATCTGTTTCTAAATCGGCTCGGCCCACGTCCTCCGCTCGGCGGGAGCCTAAAACAATGTTAAAAAACCAAATAAAACTTGTAACCTTTCATCCGATTCAGGTTATAAATGGGTAGAGTAAACATGGTTTCCGACAAAAATTGACTTGAAAATCTAAACCGATGGCACTTTTGACCTGTGATCGTTGTCACTATCCAATCCCTGCAGATGCACCGGCTGGCGTTTGTCCTCGGTGCTTGTTGGCGACTGCCGGACAAATTTCGATGCCCGTCAACCAGTCGCCTGAAGGCCAATCCCCCACCCGGTCTTCCAATACTATGGAATATCAGCGTTCCGAGGGTTTACCCTCCTTGGAATTGCAACCGACTCTCGACGCCAATTCGGCATCGCCGACTAATCAATCACTCCCATCGATCGAAGTTCTCAATCGACGTTTTGATGATTTGGAAGTCATGGAGCGAATCGGCCAGGGGGGAATGGGGGCTGTTTTTAAGGCTCGTCAAACACGCCTGGATCGAATTGTCGCGCTAAAAATTATATCGCCTGAATTGAGTCAAAATCCGGCATTCGTGGAACGTTTCAGTCGCGAAGCAAAAACGATGGCTCGGCTGG
>JBGTHU010000242.1:0-4166 GCA_041745975.1 Mariniblastus sp. | reverse complement strand
TTCCCTCCAATCCCATTCCAATTCGTTTCATATGGTAATCCGCTTCGACCAAAACGCGAGCCGCATGGCTGGTTGGATCGATCCCAAACACCTCAACATCGTGATTACCTAACTTTTGTTTGAGTTGCTCAATCCATTCGGAGGATATTAAGTTGGGATTTGACAAATGTTGTTTAGCAATCTTGAGATTTTCTTGACGGGGCGTTATCGAACAGCCAAACCCACCTTGTTGATGGTAGACATTTCGCAGCACGGCAATCCAATCATCCAACTGCATAACGGGGCGACCGGACTTTTTCGAAACATTCCTTCCGGTTGCATCAGGTTGCCAATCCCCTGCGGGTCCGATCAGATAGATCTCACCCGATTTTGAATCAGCGAACAAGTAATCAATTTGAGTCAGACCACCCATGTTCCTCATCGATTCGGTTGGCTCAAGTCCAAAACTTGCCCGAATCTGAACCGCTTTCTCCAGCCGAGTAAGAGAAATGGTGCGCTGAGGACTTTCCCAGGCGGGGTTCATTTCCCCCGACTCTAACGACCTGTTTTTATGAGTTGCCAAGTGACTTCGATCCAACTTACCGGATACAATTTTTTGCAGCACTCCTTGGGCATCCACATAAACTCCTGCAGCAAACGGCCGGATCGATCCCGGACCGTCATTAATGTCCCAGGATTCGTTGGCGATGACATCGGTGATCAAATTAATCAACGGAACAAAATCCATTTCCGTAATACCGCCTTGATTACTTGAGCCTCCGCGGCTGTCGTTGGAGTTGGTTCCAAATTTAGGATGGCTATTTCCGGTGGTCCTCGGTTCGTATTCGTGGTAGGCGGACCTAAACCGTCGGTTGGCGGTGCCCGCGCGATCGGTAGTGAGTTTTTGTTGTATTTTTTGGTGTGCAGACTGAAGTTGTTGTGTCCTTGAGTAATTGTCACGAATCGCAGTTGCAGTCAGCCGAGCGCCTTGATTAGCGCCACTTTGCAATTGTCGTTCGAGCAACGCGACCCGCATTCTGTCAGCAGATTCTGCATCCAATTCATTGATAATTCGTTCAACGGCGGGAAATTCGCCGGCAGCAAGGTGGGCTTCAGCCTGCTGGACCAGTCTGTGATTCCCCTCATTCTTATTCGAATCAATCGACTGCACCCAGCGAGCACTAACCGGTGAAGATCGATCAGGTCGCAACGCTTGTGTGGGCGATTGGGCCAGACAATGCGACGAAGAGGGGCCAGCGAATTGCCAAAATAACATGGCAGCGAAAACCGATCCGATAACCGATCCGATCTGGCTTTTCAATAATGAACGAATGCATTGAATAAACTCAATGCAACCTGGTACCGTACAAGACGTCGAACGAGATGGGGTGGTGGCCTTAGGAAAAGAATTTGCAAAATATTCGCTCGATTCTATCTCAAAATCGACAATGGAAGTCTCCATAATGTATTCCTTTTCGCATTGTTTTTGTCCTTAAACAAGTCAGCCTCTGCGCTGTGAATCGATATTGTTTCGGCAGGAGACTCAACCTCCCTTGCTATACGGGCACGGTTACCTAAACTCTTATATGGAAAATGTTAGCTGTTTGAAAAGAAAAAGCAAATTGTTTGGTAACTGCCGGCGGAAATTTTACAAGGTTTTTCGATGAGAAGAATTTCGAAAGTAAGTCGTGGATTGAGTCTATTGCTAAGTTTTTTACTAGTTTCCGTTAGCCTGGGGCAAGATAAAATCGAAAATCCACCGTCGACCGAACAAGATCGCCAGCTTTGGCAGGCAGTCCGAACTGAGAACTTGGCCGAGGTCAATCGTTTGCTACAATCTGGTGCAAAAGTCAATGCTCGCAATGAATATGGAGCGACGGCGTTGATGTTTGCTGCTGATCGAGGGAACGAAGAGATTGTAAACGTATTGCTGCAATCGGGTGCTGACCCGACGATTAGCGACTCCTTTTATAAATCAAATCCGATTGAATGGGCCGACTCGAAAGGTTTTCGCGCGATCGTGCTTGCGATGCTGGCCAAATGCGGACCGGATGTCGTAGAAAGTCACTTGCAGCGAGCGATTCAGCGAAATGATTTGAAGTTCGCTCAATCGATTCTAGAGCAGCAAATTCTTCCAACAGCCACACTAATTCGGACGCGAGATCAAGTTCTGGCGAAACCGGAGGCCGTGGTTGCGGATTGGTTGGCGCTGTTTGCTCCCTTTGGTCTACCTGAACCGATCAAGCAGGCGGATGCATCGGATGGTCTGTCTTCAGATTCGGAAAAGTCCGCCACGCCGCCGCCAATCGCTGCCGAGTCAGACTCAGAGTCCGATTTGCCGCCCCAATTTGGCCCTTCTTCCGCTGAATCTCTGCAATTGGATCTGGCAATTTCTTCGAGCAATTGGCCGCAATTCCGCGGTAGCGGTGCCCGCGGGGTGGCTGAAGGGCAGCATCCGCCAGATCAATGGCAGTTCGATGAAGATCACACCAAGGCCCAAAACATAAGTTGGCGGGTTGCAGTTCCCGGCTTGGGGCTATCGTCTCCCACGGTCTGGGAGGGTCGCATTTTCTTGACCTCAGCGTATTCTGCTGCCGCCGATAATCAACTAAAAACGGGGCTCTATGGCGATGTGAGTTCTTTGGAGGAGGATGTAGATTATGAATTCTTGGTATTTTGCTTTGACAAAACGAGCGGCGACTTGCTGTGGAAGCGTACCGCAATGAAAGCCAAACCAGCGGTAAAACGGCATGCGAAATCTTCCCATGCGAATTCTACGATTGCGACCAACGGAGAGTATTTGATCGCTTTTTTTGCCAGCGAGGGACTTTACTGTTACAACTTGGAAGGAGAATTGATCTGGCAAAAGGATTTAGGATTGTTGGACAGTGGTTGGTTCTATGATGCCAGCTACCAGTGGGGGTTTGGCAGTTCGCCAATTATTTTTGAAGATACTGTGATTGTCCAATGTGATATTCAACAGACCTCCTACATTGCAGCTTTCGATCTGGCAACGGGAAAGGAACGTTGGCGGACCGAGCGAGATGAGATCCCCAGTTGGTCAACACCGACGGTACATCAGTTCGGAGATTTGGCCATGTTGTTAACCCATGCGACTAAGGCAGCCCGCGGCTACGACGCTCGCACGGGGGAACTTCTTTGGTCGCTTGGTCGCCATTCGGAAATTGTCGTGCCCACTCCTTTTGTTGCACATGATTTAATTTTCATTGCCAGTGGTTATTCCCCTATTCAGCCGATTATCGCGATTCGACCATCGGCAAGAGGTGCATTCGATTTGGATCAACTTAAGGGCTTGCCAGATTCGAATGATCGAGAATCCATACAATCTGACAGCGATCAACGGGGCTTGCCAGATGCTGCCGCAGAGGGGCTTGATGTGAACGATGAATCGTCGTCGCCGATCGCTTGGAGTCTATTGAAGCATGGTCCTTACATGCCGACACCGATCGTTTATGGTGACTATTTGTATTGCTGCGGCAATTCGGGCATTTTGGGTTGCTATCAGGCGACCACCGGCCAGGAAGTCTATCGAGTCAGGATGCGAGCACCAGGCGGGGGACTGGCCTTTACCGCATCTCCCCTGGCGGCTGACGGAAAACTCTATTTCACAGCGGAAGACGGTCGTGTTTTGGTTGTAGCGGCCGGGCCTGAATATGAATTACTGTTCACCAATCATTGTGGCGATAGCGTATTGGCCACACCAGCCATTTCGGAGGGGAGCATTTATTTCCGTTCTCATCAGTATTTGATCGCGGTGGGAGAATAGGCGATTCATTCAAATTGTGATTTGTCTCGGAGGATATGATGGTAGTGTTGGGCAAACCGGTGGGCTTCGTCGCGTACATATTGCAGCAACCTCAATGAAAAGGAATGGCGACTGAGCCGCAGGGGAGCGTCTTGATCGGGGCGAAAAATCTCTTCATTTTTTTTTGCCAATGAAATGACGACCGGTGGCTGGATTTGCAATTCGCGGAAAGCAGCCATGGCCGAACTCAATTGCCCCTTGCCACCATCGATCAACAGAATGTCTGGGAACGCATCTTGTTGATCCCTCAGTCGTTGAAAGCGGCGGGCAACCACCTCGTGAATGCTGCGAAAATCGTCAATCCCTTTGACGTCCTGAATTCGGTAACGTCGGTAGCCTGGTTTAAATGGCATGCCATCGA
>JBGTHU010000241.1:0-4069 GCA_041745975.1 Mariniblastus sp. | reverse complement strand
ATGTTACTGAATCTTTATTTTCAGGCGGATGCCAACGAGAAAGCGTTTCGCTTGGCCGATGAAACGATTGGTCGTGAACCGCCAACCAGCGTTCTACCCGCGTTGCTCAATGCCCGAGCCGATGCGGCTTGGCGAATTGAGAGTCGCCGCTCTGATTCGCCGGAACTGTTCATGCAACTGGTAACTCAGTTCCCCAATCATTCGTTGGCTCCCTCGGCACTGTACAATGCGGCGTTCGCTTGGTTTCAATTAAATCAAATTGACAAAGCGTTGACCGCAGTCGAACGTTTTCAAAAAGATTACCCGCAACAGGAATTGATTGCCGACGTTGGCGAAATCAAGGCCGATGCGCTACTGCTGTCCGACGAAGTGGCAGCCGAAACCGAATACGCCGCTTTGGTCGATCAATATCCCCTACACGGGAAACGAAACCGTTGGAGGCTGCGTTTGGCCGTCGCTCAATTTTTCCAAGAAAAATATCAGGCCACCATTGACACATTGTCGCCTGCGGTCAACACGACTGCAGCCGGCTCGGACAGTGATCCCACCGACAGTTTTTCTGATCCAAAGCAGCGGGCCGAGGCCTTACATTGGCTTGGCTCAAGCTACTTCTTTTTGGATCAAGCGGATCAAGCAATCCCGTTTTTACAGCAATCTCTGCAGACAGAAGTCACTTGGAGCTCCAGCGATGAAACTCGATTGATGTTGTTGCGATCCTATCTGAAATCAGACCAGGAAGCCAAAGAACGCAAATCACTCGAACAGTTCGAATTACTGAAGAATCAGTTTCCGGAGTCGCCTCTGATTGCCAAGGCTCAATTTTTTCTGGGAGATTATGCCTACCAGACTGCTGACTATACCGCGGCTGTCGACTATTTCCAAGGGATCGTGGAGCAGTATCCTCAATCAGAATTGATACCGGCGGCCCTGTATAACGCGGCTTGGAGTTACTTAAAACAGGACAAAACGAGCGAGGCAAATCAGCTTTTTTCCGAGTTGTTGTCCTCGTTCCCCGATCACGAATTGGCACTGGAGGCTCAAGCGGGCCGAGGGGTTGCCAGCCGCAAGGGGGGAGATATGCAACGCTCGATTGAAGATCTTAGAGCTTTTGTAAATCGACGTCCCGCGGGTGAAGAAAAATTCAAAGCGAGTTTTGAATTGGGGTTGGCTTACGTCGCCAATGAAGATTGGAACAACGCCCGTCAGGTTTTCCAACAATTGCTGGCCGACGATACCGCCTCTGATCGTCGCGACGCGTACTATTATGAGCTGGCCTGGGCATTGCGAAAATTAGATCAATCGCAACAATCAATGAAACAGTTTGCTACTCTCGTTGAGGAATTTCCCCAAAGCGTTTATGCGGCTGAGAGTTTATTCCATTTGGCCAGTGACGCTTATGAACAGGACGAATTCGACACGGCGATCCAACGCTATCAACAAGCCATCGAGCTAGCCAACCCAGAATCGGCGGGCAATGCCGCTTTGATCGAAAAAGGACTTTACAAATTAGGATGGGCGTTCTTCAAACAAAATCAGTTTGAAAAAGCCCACGAACAGTTTCGTGAACTGAGCGAACGCTATCCCGACGGATCACTGTTTGCCGATGCCTTATTCATGACAGCCGAAATGTTCTATCAGCAACAGCAATACGCCGCTGCGTTGGAAGTCTATCAACAAGCGATTCCGGTGATCGAGCAATCTGGCACGGTCGATTCGCGAGTGAAAATAATCAACCGCTTGCATGCGGCCCAATCCGCCAATCAACTTGATCAATTCGAATTGGCCCAGGAATTGGCACAACCATTAGTAGAAGACGACGAAGTTTCTTCGTTTTATCAAGCCGACGCTTGGCTGGAAATTGGCAATGCACGACAAGGATTGGGACAACCACAACAAGCACTCATCGCCTGGCAAGACGCCAAACGCGGGGGAGGTGAGAAGACCTCAGTGAGGGCCAGATGTTCGATTGGTGACCACCATTTCGCCAACAAGGATTTTGATGCGGCCATCGACGAATTCAAAGAAGTTAACTATCAATTCACCGGTAAAGAAACAACGGCTGAAACCAAAGCCTGGTTGGCTTACGCATTGTACGAGATTGCTCGGTGCCACTACGTGCAAATTCGCGATGCCAGCATTGAACAACGATCCGAATTAATCCGCGAGTCAATTCGCCATTTTGAATTGTTGATCGATCGTTACCCGGAAGATCGACTGGCCGCCGAGGCCCAGCGTCAATTGGACTCTCTACTTAAGTTGCGCCGCTAATGAAGTTGATCAACTTATGCGATTGGGGGTTTAGCCCTGGGGTGCTGCAAGTTGTTGAGGCTGGCAATCAAGGATTGGCGGCATCGGAGGGGAACCAAATGGCGGGGTTGAATTTTTTCAGCCTGTTGCTTCGAGGAGGCTGGTTCATGCTGCCGCTGATGCTGTTGTCTTTGGCCGTGATTGCGATCGGCATCGAGCGTTTTTTGACACTTCGGTCGGCTCGCGTTTTTCCCCCCGGATTGATTGGGCAATTGGCCCAGTTGAGTCAGTCGCCGGCAGGTTTGGATCCCCGTCGGGTCTACCAAATTTGCCAGACCTTCCCGTCGTCGGCCGCTTATATCGTCCGATCCGCCTTGGTGCGAGTCGGTCGCCCACAAATTGAAATCGAGCAAGCGGTCACCGAAGCATCCCAACGCGAGGCCAATCGGATGAATCAATTGACGTCTTGGTTGAGTTTGATCGCGGCCGTGGCACCGTTAATTGGTTTGTTGGGAACGGTTTGGGGGATCACCCAAGCGTTCTACGACACGACACAACTGGCCGAACAGGGCGTCGGCCAAAACCGAGGCGTGGCATTGGCAAATGGAATTTACGTGGCGTTGGTGACGACCATGGTCGGACTGACCATTGCTATTCCGGCTGCTATTTTGTCCCACTTTTTCGAAAACCGAATCGTTAAAGTCTTGGGAGACATCGAGGAGATGGTTTGCAACCTGATCCCCCAATTCGAACGCTATGAAGGCCAAGTTCGATTTTCGGCTCAAGAAGTTGAAGCCGAGTGAATTGTCGTGACGTCTTCCGCTACGGAAAGCCCTAATTCTTAACTGTCACAACAGACAACTACCTCATTTTTCTTGCCCTTTGACCCAACGTGTCCCACCCCTACGTAATAATTTCACAAAGTGTGTTAGTGGCTATCTGAGCGGCAGGCCAAATTGGGAGATTAAAATGAGCCATTTCAAGAAAAAAAAGTCCAACAGAACGTTTCACATCGTCTTGGTAAAACCGGCAGATGACTTTTGTCCCATTGACTGGCGACAAAAGCCATCCGCCTACGAAGTTATTGAGTATTGCGGCAGCAAAAGTCTTCGCGGCCAAGCGGACGCCTGGCGATTTTTGTATAATCAAGCCATGTTAAAACAAGAAAAATTTGATCAATGGGGTGTAATTATCGACGACCTGGCATGAATCGATGAACGGACCGACTTTTAAAAACACAAAAAAAGGAAAAAACATGCTGATGCCATCAAAAATTGCTTTTCAAAAATGCGAAATGCCTAACAGATCAACCGGTTTTCGAGCTCCAATTGTTGGCGGAACATTTCGATGTTGGCTCGGTATTGGTTTCGTTGGATTTTCTGAAGGGGGAGTGTGTTATTTGGCCTTTGGGGATCAGTCGGCTGAATTGGAGAGAGATTTTCATACCCGTTTCAAGTTACCGCCGGATTGGCCCCTGCTAGATCTTTCGCAGCTCGAATCGGTGGACCTCAAAGCCGCCGCAGACAAATCATCACCGGCTTCCAGTTTGCTCCTGACCCAACAGGGAATGTCTGGCCAGGCACTTGAGACCCTTCAAGCATGGTACATTCAAATCAAGCGAGTTGTCGATCGTTATGCCGGTGCAGAGGGAATTGCTGAAGACATCGATCGGCTAATCGATTCCATTCCGCTCGAAGTCGCGGGGACACCATTTCAGCGACAGGTTTGGCAAACATTGGCATCCATTCCTTGGGGTTCCACCATCAGCTATCGTCAGTTGGCCCAGCGAATAGGAAAGCCGCGGGCGATGCGAGCGGTCGCG
>JBGTHU010000240.1:0-8157 GCA_041745975.1 Mariniblastus sp. | reverse complement strand
GACTCCATTGCTCCCATGTCTTCGGATCGCCGACACGAAAGCGAGCTTCAGATGAACACGGTGCGTCCAACAGTACACGATCAAAGCGTTCGGGCGTTTTGGCTCCGACGGTGCGGCCATCGGTCAGATAAGTACGGCAATTGCTGACCCGACAACGTCGCAAGTTGGCTTGTAGCTTGAACATCCTACCGCGCACTACCTCTACCGCGGCCAAAGTTCCAGTGTTTTCCATTTGCTGGGCCAAATGGATCGTCTTGCCACCCGGCGCCGAGGCCAGATCCAGGATTTGCTCGTCAGGTTGGGCGTCCATTACCACCGCTGCCAACATACTCGATAGGTTCTGCAGATAGATCTCTCCCGCATCGATAATGGGACTGTGGGTTAATTGTTGTCGATGGGACGAATCAGTACGGAAGGCCAACGGTCGCTGAAGTCGATCCGTGACCCAGGAAATGGGGGTCAGCGGAATCTCCAGTTTCCCCAGGCGGGCCAAGATCGCGTCCCGATCTTCCGCCAAAGTGTTAATTCGGAATGTGGCTTGCTTTGCTCGGTGGAAGCTCTCTATTACGGAGGTTAATTGGTCACCCGGCACGATCTTTTCAAGTCGTTGGCAAAACAATTCGGGAAGCTGTGATTTGATTTCGCTCATGAGTTCAAAACAACAAACGAAACAATGCCAGTAACATGGTCAGCAAACATAACCCAATACCCAAAACAGCTAATTTTCGATTGGCCGAAGCCAGCCCCCAGATCCCTAGCGGCAAACCGATCAAACCATTGAAGAAACTCCAGGATGTGAATGTCAATGCCAGCAAGCCCCAACTTCCTATGATCACTGCAGCAACGGATCCACCCACCGCGGCAAAATTCTCCATGCCATCCGCCACAATCGGCGGAGGAGCCAACAGGGGCCTGGCGTGATCAAAAGAATTATCTTCCCGCACTGGCCCGTGGGCGTCGGTGCGGTCACTACCTGAGGCAGTTCCGCTGGGGTGGCTTGGTCGAATGGGATTCAGTTGAGCGACAGGCAAATTTTGGCCCGAAAATGTAGGTTGGATTAAATCGGTTGCCGTGGATTCGGTCGGGTTGGAATTGGTTGGGTAAATTTCCAAGTCGGTAATCTTTTTATTTAGTCCACTTGGTACAGGAACATTCCCCGCGGGTTTTGAGGGTTCAATTTTATTTGAGTCATTCATTTATTCATTGCCTCCTTCCACTTGCATTCATTTTGCTTACCTGATTGTAGCAGAAATATTCGCCCTTGGAGCTTGTCCGGATGGCCAGCGGAAGGTAGGCATCGTTATGCTGCCGAAGAACGAGGGAAATTAGATTTACGATGCGGGATTGATTTTTAAGATTCCGGCGGTCGATGAGTGATTGCATAAGCCGATGGAACCATGACCAATGCCAAAATGGTGGCTCCGATAATGCCGCCCGAGACGGCCACCGCCAAGGGGGGCCAAAATCCGCCTCCCGCCAGTATCAGTGGCATGAATCCGGCAGTCGTGGTGAGCGTTGTGGAAAAGATATGGCGAGAGGAACGCACCACCACCTCGCGGATTGCATTTCGATCTCCCGCTCGAGCGGCGGCATTCGCTCGGATCGCGGCCAGCACCACAATTGAATCGTTGATTGCGACGCCCATCAGTCCCATCGTACCAATAATTGCCATAAAGCCAAAAGGAAACCCATAGACCCACAATGCTCCCATTCCCAAGCCGACGGACAAACAACCGATGACGCCAATCAACATCGCCAAGCGGAACGATTGAAAGGAGAGCACCAAGGTGGCAATCATCAGCACCACCAAGACACCGACGTTTGCCAGTAGGTTACCAATCGCATCGTCTCGTTTGGCTGCCTCCCCACCGTACTCCATTCGGTAACCGGGGGGCAAGCGGAAATTTGTCTGGGCCAGACGAATCTCAAAATCATCCAACGCGCCCCCTGCCAATTGTCCGGCTTGCAGAAATGCCTGCACCTCGTTCATGCGACTGCCATTGAGGCGAGGGATTCCAGCCGGATCGGAATCGAGTTTCATGTCGGCGATTGAGGCCAACGGAATACCCAAATAGACCAATCGATCGGCATCCTGCCGCGTGGAATCGGAATTGCCACCCACCGTTGGTTGTAGTAGCGAGAAAGTAGCCACTTGATTCAGGTCAGCGCGTTGGTCGTTGCCGATGCGAACACGAATCGCCAATTCCTCCGTTGCCTCCAATACAGATCCCCCGGTGATTCCTTCTAAAGCACTGTTGAGTTGGCCGGCGATTTGAGTCGGATCAAGCCCAACCAATCGGATTTGTGCTTTGTCAATGTCGAAGTTAACTTTAATCAGTGATTCGCTCAGTTCTGAACGCGTCGCGATTACCGAAGGGGTTTCCGCCAATGCCAATCTGACTTGATCTCCCAGTTCTTTTAGGATTTCAGTATCGGAGCCAAAGATGCGAATTTCAATAGGTGCATAGAATGGAGGCCCCTGCTCCAACAAGCGGGCCAGCGTCAAAGCTTGCGGATATTTTTTGCTGATTTCGGTTTGCAACTGCCGCACAAATTTTTTATCTGCGATTTGTTCGCATTGCACGAAGGCTTGGGCGTAACGGGAGGCATTTTTGCGTGTTGGAATCAGATTGTAATAAAAGATCGGGGCGCTTTCACCAATGAACCAATGCACATCGACCACACCCGGTATTTGCAAGATGTCGGATCTCATACGATCCACCAATTCGGCCGTTTCCGAAATTGAAGTCCCGGCTGCGAGTTCAACCTCGATATGAATTTGATCCCGATCCGCAGGCGGGAAAAATTGTTCAGGCAATTGGCCTGCCGCAATGAAACCTAAAATCGGCAAAATGACACTGATTGAGATGCCTACCAGTGGTCGCCGCAGAATTAAAGTTAGAAACCGGCCCCAGATATCTGTCAAGGTTTGATTGCGGAAACCGCTGTTCCACCAATGCCGGGAAGATTGGTTTGGCTTAATGGTCAGGTAGGCCAGTGCCGGTAAGATTGTCATCGCCAAAAAAAAGGAGCTGGCTACTGCCAAAATTACACTGATCGCAATCGCTGCGACAAATTCACCTGCTGGACCAGGCATCAAGGCGATGGGGCCAAACGCCAATCCCGTCGTCAGAGTGGATCCGAAAAGAGGGATACCCAACAATCGTACTGCGCGATTGGCAGCATCCAAGGGAGCCATCCCCTCGCGGATTTCCTGAGCCACTTCATCAACCATCACGATCGCATTATCGATCAACAACCCCAACGCCACAATCAAGCCGGTGACCGACATTTGATGGATAGGAATATCCATCCATCTCAACCCAGCCAGCACCATCAGCGTGGCCAGAGGGAGAGTTGCGCCGACCACGATTGCACTGCGAAGCCCCATCATGAAAAAGATAACCAGCAGCACCGCAGCACCACCCAAAATTAAACTTTGTCCCAAATCTTGGAGACGACGTTCTACATATTCGGATTGATTGAACAACAAATTCAGCGACACATCGCGAGGCAATTCGCTTTCGAATTCCTGCAAGGCAGGGAGAACTTGTTGCACCCATAAATCGATGCGGACATCATCTCGCACCAATGCTCCCAAGACAACGGCTGGCAGACCGCTGGTCATTGCTACGGTCTCGGGCGGATCAAGAAAACCTTTTTTTACATCCGCGATGTCGGATACTTCGACTGTGACTCCTTGTTGATTCAACTGGATAGGGATTTGTCCAATCTGCGTAAGGGTGTCGATCGAATCGGTGACTTCCAGTAATAAATCTCCCCGCTTATTTCGAACTTGACCAGCAGAAAGTTTGGTATCGCGAGCTTCAATTTGAGCCGAGACCAGGGCTGCGGTTAATCCTAATGAGGTGGCTTTTTCCGGATCAATCTCCACAATAATTTCTTCTTGAGGGCTTCCGAAAACGTCGACTTTTTCTGTCCCGGGTAGTGATCGGATACGCTCCTCTAAAACTCGAGCCAATCGGCGTAGAATTGCTGGGTTGTACGGGTCTTGACTCTCCCATTGCAGCGCAACCAAGATCGCATACGCCTTGACGTCGACTTCTTCGAACAGTGGACGTCCCGTATTGGGTGGGAAATTGACTTCCGAGTCGTCGATTTTGCCTCGAATCCGCGACCAAATTGCGGGCGCCTGAACTGCGGTCACAGAATCAAGCAACTCGATTTGAATAAACGAAACCCCGGGTCGACTGGCCGAGCGAATTTCCTTGATCTCCTTGACCTTTTTTAATTCATCTTCGATCTTCTCCGTAATCAGTGTCTCAACCAAACCCGCGTCAGCACCCGGCCATACTGTTGTTACGCTGGCCGCGCGGGGGGCCAATAACGGGTCTTCCATCCGTGGCAAGATCATCAAAGATGAAAGTCCCGCCACTAAAATGAGACCAATCGCTAATCCCAGCAAACGTCGATCGCTTAAATAAGCCCTAACCAAACCCGTTGCCGACGACTCGTCGCTCACATGTTTACCAGCCTGGAGGTTCCCAGCTGATTGATTCGGGGCTACGATGTTTTCCGCTTGTTGATTAAAATCGTCGTTGGTTTGGTTCATTGTGGGTCCTTTAAATCGCTACATGCGTGGCGCAACAACCGCTTGGCAGGGTCAATTGTCGTCGGAGGAAGATTCGTCAGCACTGTTGAAACGAACCAGTTGCCCAGCCGTCAATCGGTGCAAGCCATCCGACACGATTCGTTCTCCATCGGAAAGTATCCCTCTTGCCAAAACGCGATCCGTGTCCAGCTGAATGATTTCGACTTCGCGACTGACCAAACTTCCAACCGACGTTTGATCATCGGTTGGGGACACCACCAGCACATTCCACAGTCCACGTTGGCCACGCGACAATGCTTTGAACGGAATCCAATAACCACTTTGATTGATATTTTGCCACAACTGCAATCGAACCAATTGCCCGGGAACCAAACGGTGAGCGACCGGATCGGTGATCGAAAAACGAACCACTAAGGTGCGGGTGGCTTGGTCTAACTCAGGGGAGATTGCGATCAGTTCGCCGTAGTGTTGGGCTCGATCGATGGTTACGGGATAGCTTTTGCCAACAACCAGCTCGGTAGTCGCTTCCACGGGCAGACCGATCCAAGCTTCGATTTGATCTCGTTCAACGGTGCGAAAGATCGCCATCCCGGCCCCCACAATCGAACCGACATCGAAATGGCGTTTGGAAACGACCGCGTTGTAGGGGGCCAACAAGCGGCTTTCGGAAATTTCAATTTCGATTCGCTGTAAGGTCGCCTCCATCCCCCGCCACGGCAGCTCGTTGTGCCTCGATTTGCTCGGTTCGCGTCCCTTCTTGAAGCTCATTTAACTGTTCCCTGGCACCGTTGAGCCGCTGGTTGATCGAGGCGAGTCGGACACGAACCGAGTCGAACTCTTGATCCGAAATGGCTCGAGATTGATAGAGTTGTTGAAAGCGATCATAGTCGGCTTGAGCTAACGTCAGTTGAGCTTCTAAATCGGCGACTTGAGTCTTTGCAAATTCGATCGTCTGTTGCCGCGGACCGGCCATCAACTCCGCCAACAACGCTTCGGCTCCACGAAGCTTCGCTCGCAACTCTTGCTTGCTGGCCATTAATAAATCAGTATCCAGTTCGGCCAACAACTGCCCCGCTTCGACGACCTCTCCTTGTTCCGCATGGACTTTGATCAATTGGCCGGTTCGTTTAAAACCGAGTTCGCTGCTGCGAGCCGACTTCAGGACACCGGAATACTCTCGAGGAAGCTTGATCTCTCGTTCCAGTTTAATCGGGCTTGTTTCTACCCAGGGTAGATTTTTGTCTGCCTGAAAGGAATTCGCATCATTAAGCTCATCATTGCCGATAGCGGGTTGCCATAGCCACGGTGCCGTGCCGGAGGCCAGCAGGAAAAAGAAGGAACTGGCGACAAGGAGCATGATCAGCCAAAAATAAAGAGTCTGCTTGGGCCGCGTACCGGCTTGGAAAAATTGACGAAGCGTCATTTTTCTGCGGTCGTTAATTGAAGTTGTCGTTTTATGATTGGTTTGCATCGAATTACCGAAACGGTGATGGATTAATCAAGAACTTGATCCGCAGAAGCTGAAATGGATGAGAGTTGGGAAACTTCATTGCTGAAAACGTCGACTTGAATTTTTTGGGCTATCTCGGGAAAATTAAATTCCGACGAAAGAGGTTCCCATTGAAAACCGTCAGCCAATCGGTTGGTCAACACTCGAATACTATGATAGGGGTCTTCAACGCCCAAATTTTTCAGATTGGGGTTGCTGATCGCCAATGAGTAACCTCCCGAGGTTAGCGACCATAGTCCGAAAACGAGGTCTTCCGCCGAAAAATTGGGGGGGAGTTCCAAGTCACCATTGCCGATCGCTTGGTGGACGATCCCGGCCAGCAGATTCATGCACCTCAGTTCGCTGGTCTCAAATGCTTGTTGCCGTGTTAGGCTGACCTTTTCCCAGATACTCGATAAACGAATCATTTGTTCGGTGATAAAGTGATCGGGAAACGTGTGAGCGAACAACTCGGCTGCTACGCCGATGGCCTGCATCTTAATCCGCGGCCGCCCTTCAAAAGCTGCCGCTCGTTGGAACAACATCAAACGGTGATCGGCTTTAGACACTGCGAGTGCGGCCAAAATTTCCTCTTTGCAGGGGAAATGGTTGTAAATGGTACCTTTCGAGTATTCCAATGCCTCGGCAATTCGATCCATATTCAGTCCATGGTAGCCTTCGGCCAGCACTAATTTTCGTGCATAGGCAAGTATTTTAGCCTCGCGTTCTTCCAGTTCACGTTCTTTTCGGGTTTTTTCTGACATCTCGTTAATTATTGACGAAACGTCAGAAAAGTCAAGTCAAGTTCCTTGAAATTTTGTAACAATTCAGCCGAGTGAAGCGAGAAGTTGGCTAACCGGGAGCCAGCAACACTATTAATTCTGAGGCAAATAAGGAACAGCCCCAATTGTCAATCCGGTGAAAAAATAACATAATTCATTGCTTCATTTGTTCAAGCTCCAGTCCAATTGAGGCCGCTATGGAAGACCGAATTCGTTTAAACGCGATTACCTTTGACGATGTCCTATTAGAACCCCGCTACAGCGAAATCGTGCCTTCAGAAGCCGATGTTTCCACGCGGTTGACGAAAAATATCTTATTGAACATCCCTTTGCTCAGTTCACCAATGGATACGGTGACCGAACACGCGATGGCCATTGGGCTGGCCAAAGTCGGTGGTTTGGGCGTTGTCCACAAAAACATGTCAATCGAGGATCAGGCATCGGAGGTCTATAAAGTCAAGCGGTCGGCCAATGGAATTATCTTTGATCCGATCACGCTTCCTCCCAGCGCGACCGTGCGAGACGCCCAGCAGCTGATGGCTCAACATAACGTTTCCGGCGTACCGATCGTGCTAGCTGATGGCAAACTGGTAGGAATTTTGACTCGCCGCGATTTGCGTTTTTTAGAGAGCAGCGATATCGCCGTTTCCGAAGTAATGACGTCAGAACCGTTGGTAACGGCTACGGGGAATGTAACACTTGAGGAAGCTGAGAAGATTTTAACGGCTAAAAAGGTGGAGAAACTTCTACTGATTGACGAAGATAGAAAACTAACGGGACTTATAACGATTAAAGACATTGATCTAATGCAAAGTTTCCCCGATGCCTGTCGAGATGGCCAGGGGCGGTTGCGAGTCGGTGCGGCGATCGGCGTGTTCGATTTCGAGCGAGCCGATCGATTGATTACCAAGGGAGTTGATGTATTAATTGTTGACAGTGCCCATGGTCACTCAAAAAACGTGATCGAAACGGTTCGTGAAGTCAAACGCCAATGGCCGATCGAAGTAATCGCCGGAAATATTGCCACTGGTGACGGATGTCGCGCCCTGATTGAGGCAGGTGCTGACGCAGTCAAAGTGGGAATCGGACCGGGATCGATTTGTACAACTCGCGTGGTCAGTGGCGTTGGAATGCCACAAATCACTGCGATTTATGAAGCGGCCAAAGTCGCCGACCAATATAATGTTCCAATCATTGCCGATGGTGGTGTCCGGTATTCGGGCGACGTCACTAAGGCGATTGCGGCAGGGGCGAGCAGTGTGATGATTGGCGGTTTGTTTGCCGGACTGGCAGAGAGTCCGGGAGAATTGATT
>JBGTHU010000239.1:0-7650 GCA_041745975.1 Mariniblastus sp. | reverse complement strand
GGGACAGCGGATTACACTTCGCGATGCGTCGGGTGAAGTGTTGGTCGATTTTATCATCGGTAAACCGGCCGGCGAAATCTTGGAAACCAATCTTGATCCGGCAATCGTCTCCGGCAGTGATTCCTTGAAGTATTACTACATCCGTCACCGCGATGAACAACAGGTTTATAAAGCCAAACTGGATATCGATCTGTCAACCCGATTTTCCGATTGGATCGATCCCGATCTATTGCGGCTGGATACCCAAAAAGTTGTCCGCATCGATGTGGATAATTACCAGTTGACCGAAGAACGACAGGGCGTTTTCGGACAGGTTAAAGCCCTATTCAAAGAACAGGGAGATCGAATCGTCCTCAGTCGAGATTCATTCACAGCCCCCTGGACTATGGACGGATTGGACCAACCTCGCGAAGAATTAAATTCTACGCGCATTGTATCTACCTTAGATATTTTAAGCGATTTGGTGATCACCGGCGTTCGCCCCAAATTCAAGTACAACGATCAATTATTGTTGACCCCAGACTTGCAATTGAATCGAATCCCTGAACTGGAACAAAATATCCCCGAAGCCCAAGCTGCGGTTGATCGCTTTCAAGACGAATTGGATAATCTTGGGTTCAGCCTCGCTGGTACCCAAGAGCAATTAGAGATTGCTTCCGCCAACGGACAAATTCAGATCGGCACCGACGAAGGTGTTTTGTATACCCTACAAGTTGGCAAAGTGGTAGAAGGCGAAGCAGCTGAAATCGAAATCGGCGGAGCAAAATCCGTCGATGATATCGACACCGAAGAAGAACTGGCTCGTATCGCCAGCTACCAAGAAGAGGAGCGGAATCGATACGTGATGATTCGTGTTTCTTTCGATGAAACGCTGTTGGGCCCCGCACCCCAAAAACCAGTCGCACCGGTCGAGCCCACCCAACCAGAGGGCTACCAACCACCGCAAGCTTTGGAGGCGGAGTCTGAAAAGTCAGCCGATGATACCGATGACGCAAGCCAACAACAGAGTGACGGTAACCAACAGGAGTCCGCAACGACCGAGCAAGATGCCGACCAGGACGACCAACCACCCGCTCGCAATCCGGCCTTTGTTGCCTACGACCAAGCGATGGCCCAGTACCAGCAAGCTAAAATTGACTATGAGCTCGAACTGACTCGATATGAAGATCAAAACTTGGAATATCAATCGAGAGTAGCCGAAGGAAAAGTTTTGGTCGATATCCTGAACCAGCGAGTTGGAGACTGGTATTACGTGGTCAAAGGGAGTAATCTGCGAGCATTGCAGTTCTCGCGGGAGGACGTGGTGCGAATCAGCGAGGCCGATGAAGCAAGTGAGATGAACGCAGCGGGTTCCCTTCCGAATTTTGGCATTCCGCAGATCCCCAATATCAGTTTCCCTGAGATTGAAGAAGACTAACAAACTGTCAAATTAACTCACATCCCCAAAGTAGCCCTATATTTCCAAGCACCGCTTAAAAATGGGTCAATTTTTAGCTGCCGCTTTCCTTCGCTATTTTTTTTGCCAAAAACACCAAAACAGCTATTTTCAGCGAGAAAATCCAACTATCAAAGGGGCGGATTGCTCCTTTCTTTTTTTGTGGGTTACTCGCGATGCGGTTTGTCGTATAATAGAGCGAACGGTAGCTCTAACCACTTTTAAAAAACGATGCAATCCAATCGGGTGATAAGATGAATGAAATTCTCTCCCAAGTCTCTCAGGCTCGTCGGCGGGTTTTAATCGGTCAGTTTTGCGACAATTTAGTTTTTGCATTGTTCATTGGGTTATTGGTCGCCTTGATCGGATTGATGCTTCCCAAAATTCGTTATTGGGAGTTTCTGGCGACCGAGCATAATTTGATGCTTTGGAACTACAGTTGGGTCATCGGCGGCCTGGTGCTGGCACTGATGGTGGCGGGAATCAAGACCGCCCTTCAAGCCAGCTCCCGTTTGTTGATTGCCACTGAAGTCGATCGGCGGTTTGATTTGAATGAGCGTTTGTCCAGCGCCCTTTGCCTGAGCCCCGAAGACCTTCAATCACCGGCTGGTCGAGCGTTATTGGAAGACGCCATTGGCAGCGCATCGACCATCGATGTTCGCGATGAGTTTCGCTTTCAGCCAACCGCTAAAGCCGCTCTACCGTTATTGCCGTGTGCGGGTCTGTTCTTGTTGATGCTGATCCCCAATGCAATGCAGTCTGAAATTCCTGTCGACGCGGCCGATAAAGTTCCGCAGCAGGAACTGCAAGTAATTATCGAGGAAGCGCGCAAGGAAAAAGAGAAACGGAGGGAGGAAGCCACGAAAGGTTTGAAAGATGACAAACCCGACGTCAAGCTATTGGAACAAAAATTCGATGCGTTGTTGGATCACAAAAACCTTGATAAAAAAACGGCACTCGCCAAACTGAACGATATCAAAAAAGAAATCGAGAACCGAAAAAACGAACTTGGTGACCCTCAGGAACTGAAAGACAATCTCAACCGTCTTAAGGATGTCGCCAAGGGCCCCGCCAAACAATTGAGTAAGTCGTTGAGTGATGGGGACATGAGCGAGGCCCAACAGGCAATCAAACAATTGGCTGAGAAACTGCGGGACGGAAAACTGAGTGAAGTCGAAAAGAAACAATTGGCCGTTGACTTAGATGCCATGGCAGAGGAACTGCAAAAAGCGATCGAACAACAAAAAGAGGAACGCCAAAAGTTGGAGGAGCAAATGAAGCAGGCGTTGCAAAATGGAGATTTGGACAAAGCCGCCCAGCTGCAAGACAAAATTGATCAAAATGAAAAGAAACAGAAACAGAACGAGGCACTGGAAAAGTTGGCCCAACAACTTCAAGATTGTGCCCAGTGCATGAAGGGAGAAAATAACGGACAACCCAAACCGGGTCGAGGCCAGCGACAGGCTGAATCTGATGCGGCTGAAGCATTGGACGAAATTGCCGATATGCTCGAGCAAATGCAGGCGGACCTGGAAGACTTAGAAGATTTAGAAGATCTGGAACAATTGGCCGGCGATTGCAAGGCCTGCCTGGGTGGAATAGGCGGCGAAGACGGTAAGCAAGCCAAGGGCCCCGGCGGAAGTGGTTGGGGCATCGGTACCGACCCCGACGCCCGCGGAAGGGAAGTCGGCGAGGATGAAACGGGTGGCTTTCGGGCTCGGCAGCGCGCGACGTTGCGACAAGGCGAGCGAATCATGGTCGGCACCGCCGACGGCGAAAACATCGCCGGACGCACCTCGGAGGAAATTCGTCAATTGGTCGAGATTGGTATGGGTATCGAAACCGATCCGCTGGAAAATCAACGCTTGCCGCGGGCCCAACGCGATCACGCGCAACAATACTTTGAAGCGTTGCGCACCAATAGATAATTAATTAACTCTGACGCACCCTCGGTTGTTGCCATGAAAATACGTCAATTATTGATCAACTTGGTCGTCGCCGTGGCTTTGGGGTTGGTTTTCTACACCTCGTCTTTGCTGATTGGTAATTTTACGTCGGGTAAACAGGACACGTTTTCCGAAGACCGCCAGTTGGCCGATCGTTATTTGGATCAACAAAATTGGCTGGATGCCAGCCGCCACTTGTTGCGAATGTCTGAGACAGACCCCTACAACGGATACGCCTTTTATAATCTAGCCGTATGTTTTTACAGCCTGCGGCAAAATGTCAAACGACAAATCGACCAAGTCAAGGAAGCACAGTCTGCTGACGTCGATTTGGATTTAATGGAGTCGTTGGAGGACAGCTATCGGAACTTTGATGAGTTGTGCTTGAACTCGTTTCAGCGAGCGGCACAGTTCCTCAGATACCGCCGTTTGGCCCTACTTAATTTGGCAATGCTGTCGGTTGAACGAGAGGAGTGGGAGCAAGCAATCTATAATTTGGAGCAGTTTGTCGACGAGGGCTTTTTCACCAGTCGCGGCCTGGATGAGTTCCGGTCACTGGGACGGGGAGGGCGACAAGTGATTGACGATGATACCAATCCAATTTCGGAAACGCGACTCCATTATTTCGAGAGGTTTTGGGACGTGGTCGAAAAAGAAGTCGAGCTTCGAGGGTTTACTCTTTCGCCACTGCAGGTTCCCATGCAGCACCGCGATTAAGCTGAACCGTCGCTCGCCTCTCCCCGGCGAGTCAATCAAAATACCAACGCCGATACTAAAGCGTATGGCGGTGTGGTGTCCCGACTCGGAAAGTCGGGCGACGATAGGGCACCTTTTGATCGAAGGCGGCTAAAACTCTCCTTGTAAAAACCAACTTTGGTCTCGTAAATTCTGATATAACCAAAACTGCTGGCCACTGGCGACTTCAATTCGCCAATATTCTCGAACTACCATCAAGCCCCGCCACCAACCCGTCTCAATCCGCTCTGGTCCCCATCCTTGCACGACCTGGAAGGTCTGTTTTTCCGTTCGAAACGTTTGCAAAGGACACGCTTGCATAGCACAGTTTGAAGTTCGTTGATTCGGCACTACGTTTATTGGAAAGGCGGGAGTCAAAATCCGTAACGGGCGTCCAGCAACATGCGTCACAGAGGTCGATGATCGGATCGCCCGCTTGTGCGACCTGCGTTTTCGATCAATCAAGGGGCGATATTCAAAAGCATACTCTGGTTGAGCTCCGGAGCGCAGCCGAGCTGCCAATACCTTTTGTTGCCCCAATCGATTCGATAGACGATTGACCAAGTCGGCTAATGATTGCTGGTCCATGCCAGGAGGATCGTCAAACAGCTGTCGTTGATAGCGTACCATCAATACCACCGATGTCGCTCGTACCTGTATCTCTTCTACCGCCAGCGGCAGTCGGGAGCGACCGGAGCGATTAGATTGTTGTAATTGGTGATCAAGCTGCATCTGTATTAAGGGCATCAGTTCTTGCGGATTGGTCGTCGCCCGAAATAGCCCGACCGAAATTCGCAAGGGATCTTGTTCCGTTCCCACCAAATGGATGCACCATTGTTGGCCAGCCTGTTGCCGCGAACGGAGTTGCTGACAGATGTCTTGAACCATCCGGCCAATGGTGATTTCGATAGTTTCCCGGTGCGTTAAGGGGTATTCCAACGCTTGAGTTGCTGAAAAATCAATCGTCGACCGATGTGCTTGGAATGTCTCCGGTCGCGCTCCCAATGCCTGATCCAGCCGCCGATGAATCTCATCACCAAATCTCATCGCCAACTGATCGCGAGGAAGCAGCAACAATTGATCGATCCGTTGTAAGCCCAACTGCTGTAGTGTGTCGACAGTTGCGGCAGACAACCGTAACGCGTCCAGTGGTAACCCACTCCAAGCCTGGTGGTCTGCTGGGGGTATCACACTCCACCCGGTCGTGCCAAAATGGCTGACCCCCCAAGCTACCCCGATTGTATCGGCGATCGCCAGCCGCGGGACGTAACCCAGTTGTTGAATCCGTTCAAAAAGTTGCCGGGCCAAATTTTCCTCTCCCCCAAACAAGCGACTGATACCGGTCAGATCGAATAAAATCGAACTCGGTTTCCAGTCCATGGTGGTATCAGGGCTCGCTCCCGATCGGGTCGAGGAACGGCCAGATAGGTGACCAATGGAATGGCGCGAAGAGCGGCTCGATGAGCGGCTCGATTTTTCATCGGCGGATTCGAGACCCACCATAGGACTGAATTCATTCAGCCGCTCCGTCAGTTCCTCTAAAGCCTGTCGATCAACCGTCGAATCATGCTCCCGCAAATAGCAATCCCCCATTTCCGCACGGGAGATCGGCATTCCAACACGAATCCCCGCTCGCTGAGCCAATGGACTGGCGGCACTTACCAATCGCCCTCGCCGCGAGTCACGCCGGAATAACACCAGACGCTGGCAACGCAGTTCCGGCTCGACCGCTACCAGCCGTTGAATCGGCCAGTTGGGCAACCACAAACAGGCCATCCGTTGCTGACTGGCCTGTGGTGGGTGCCCACTAATGGAAGATGAATTGAAGGAGGGATTAGTCATGACTCGGCCAGCCAACTTGATTCATGAAATGACTTCGGACGACTTCGGTTTAGGTAGATTCCGGCAACGATATTGCTATATTGCTACTCGCCTAAGCCACATGCAACGGGATGGCAGGCTGGTACGATTTCTCTGGTTTGCGTGACCAAGGCTGACGGGTATCAGGAAAAATTTTACCACTGACGGGATCAATGATCAGCTCGATCGACTTTCCCGTCGCGGTTCCTCGACAACGAGTCAATTGCAGCGAGACCGGTTGGCAAGCCGTTGGTGACGAAACCAGTTCATTGTCCGTCGATATTGGGAACGTCATCGGCTGTGAAGGGGTGCCATGCAAACGTGGTGAACGGGACACGTTGGCTGAGTTAGACACGTTGTCATTGTCAATCTCTCGCTTTCGCGACAGGCCAACTAACCATTGCACTTCAGCCCAACTGGGAGCTCGCGCCGCTGATAGAGGTTGCAGCAACAGTCCCAAGCACCCACTACTTTCAGCCGATAACTGCAAGCGGCGAAACCAGCGATCGTCAATCACGTCAAACCAACCCCAGACGGCTGCCACACTGGGACAACGCAACGCTTGTTCGGTTGCCCAGAGTTGATCTTGCCAGTCGGTCGTTTGCAGCACAATCATTTGCTCCAAAGAAATTCCCATGGCGGCAGCGGCAGGCGGATAAAATTCTTGCCTCGGATCGACAACCACCAACGCACCGCCATCCCGGCAAGCCTCTGCGGCGACCCGCAATGACAGATAGCTGGCCCCCTGCCCGCCCACCGTGATCCATTGAACCAGCGAACCGCGAGGATAGCCACCTTGCGGCAACAAACGATCTAACGCGGGGCAGTCATGATGCACAACATCCTTCTGCTCGCTGCGATTCTCGGTTTCGATCGCTCTTATTTGTTGCTTCAGTTGATTAATCACTTGGTTCATGCTTCCGCTTCCTGCGATGTGGGGAACTGAGCTCTGCCCCTTTTCAAACAGAGCCTAACCATGGTTGGTTCGACAGAGGCGATCCAGTTTGAACTGGCCATTTGACACCCTTGGTCAACATCGGGAAAAAAAACAGGAAAAAAATAGAATCCTTTCGAAAATCGGGAATCTACAGCCAGCTTTAGCCTCGGTTTGAAAAGGGGGCTGGCCCATGGGAAGCGAATAAATTTCCCATGTTTTAGCCGCCTCGCTGACGAGCGTCTGCCCCTCTTCAAACCGACCTTAGTAAACCAGGAACTTGGCGAAAAGCAAGCAAAATCAGCCAAGTCTTGCGAAAACTCGATATTCTTCGAATTTCAAGCGAATTTCAGCCCGTTTCCGCAGTCCAACTTACCCTGGAAAAGATGTCAATAACCTCTCCATTTTCCCAAACGGCCACGAAAATTACGTCATCCAATCTTGGGCCGCGCTCAGTCCGCACTCAGTCCGCACTCAGTCCACGAGCGAGATAAATCCACGTGAGCCCACGAGAGGTTGCCGGATCGCATTCGGAAAGACGATCGATTTGGGCCGAGGTGAATCCGGGATGCACTCTCCGAAAGGACTCGATTGAACTGCTAGTGGTCTGTGACAGCAAAAAATTAGGGTTTGTATGACGATGAATTTTTGCGATACTTGAAGAATTCAATTCCCTAGTGTCGCCAAGGAGGTCGTCATGAGTACGAAAAAGTTTATCGTTAAATTGTCAAAAAAGGAAC
>JBGTHU010000238.1:0-2963 GCA_041745975.1 Mariniblastus sp. | reverse complement strand
TTGGTGGCCGCGGGCAAATGGCCAATTATTGGCGAGAGATCACCAGCAGAATTACCACAGGAATGTGTTTTATCGATAACGGGACGAGTCGAAAGACAGCAGACGTTTAGTTTGTATGAACTGAAACAGATGCCCCAGTCGACTCCTGTGATCGACATCCATTGCGTGACTCGTTGGTCGAAACTGGGAGTTACATTTTCAGGAGTACTATTAAGTGAATTGGTGAAAATCGCCTGCCCGCAAGCCAATGCTCGATTTGTCTCGTTTGTTTCTCATTCCCAGCGTCGTCATTCCAGCTCGTTACCGCTGGAAGTGGCCCTCGCTCAGCAAACTTTGATTGCTTGGGCTGTCGACGAGAATCCGCTCTCGATCGATCATGGTGGGCCATTGAGAAACATCGTGCCTGGACGCTACTTTTACAAGAGCGTAAAATGGCTGGCCGAGATCGAGTTTCTGGCCGAGGATCGGCTCGGTTTCTGGGAAGCTGAATCGGGCTATCACAATGCTGCCGATCCTTGGTTGGAGCAACGTTATATTGCGGCTCAACTCGATCGCCGCGAGGTCGCGTCATTGATGGAGTCGCGTGACTTTAGTAATCGGGATCTGTTAAGTTTGTCGGCGGCTGACCGAGATTTAGCTGGATTGAATGCCAACTCTTGTTCATTGCGGAATGCGGATTTCAGTCGCTCTGACCTACGTGCGGCTAATTTTGCGGGGGCCAATCTGTCCAACGCCAATTTCCAACACGCTAACTTGCAAGGTGCCAGTTTTGCGGGTGCCGACTTGGAAGGGGCTAACTTGGCCGGAGCCAATTTGCGAGGGGTGAACTTTTCCGGGGCGTCCTTGATCGGCAGTTCTTTCTTTGATCCACAACGGCCATCCGATTCAGCGGCTCAATTCGATCAATTGACCAAATTGGGCCTGGCTGAAATGGCGCCGCTGTTCCCGCTGCAATTTGATTTCGTGCTTGTTCGACTCCGTTCTCTTGAATAGGTTGTTGGAACCAGTAGAGGCTATCTGAAAAAGGAACGCGTCACCGGATGAGGTGCGTTCGAGGCAAAGGCATTGTGGAATCGTCGCCGCTGCGGCTTGTCAATTTTCTTGTTTCATGGACAATGTAGCAATAATTATAGTAACCTTTCGCGAGTCTTTGTCGCTCTATAAAAGTGGCAATTATAGGGAGGTCGTGCCCGGTTACTAATTTTACTTGGTAGAATTTCAGCGACATGAAGTCTTGCGTTCAATTCAATATTCTCTGACAAAACATTTCAATTTATGCCCCAGTTATCCGTTCGTGCGACGCAACTTCCTGCTTCTCCGATTCGCAAATTAGCCCCCTATGCTGAAGCGGCCCGAAAACGTGGCACCAAAGTTTATCATTTGAACATTGGCCAACCTGACATTGCCACTCCGCCTGAGTTCTTTGCGGCGATTCAAGAGGCCAACCCGGAGGTACTGGAGTATAGTCATTCGGCTGGGATCGAACTGCTGCGTCAGAGAATTATCGACTATTACGGTCGCTGGAATCAGCAACTTGATTTAAGTCAAGTGATTGTCACCACGGGGGCATCGGAAGCGTTGAGCATGGCGTTTTCGGTGATCTTGAATCCGGAAGATGAAGTGATCGTTCCCGAACCGTTTTACGCCAACTACATTTCGTTTGCATTGGCCAACAGCGGCAAGGTGGTTCCCGTTCCCACGACCATTGAAACTGACTTCGCGCTTCCTCCGTTGGAAGCTTTCGAGTCACGGATTACTCCTCGCACGCGAGCGATCATGATTTGCAATCCGGGTAACCCAACCGGGGTGATTTATCCCCGCGGCGCATTGGAGGCATTGGGAGAAATTGTCCGCAAGCATGATTTGTTTTTGATTGCTGATGAAGTTTACCGCGAATTCAACTACAGCGACCAACCTTGCTGCACCGCACTCGATTTACCCGGCCAACAAGATCGGGTGATCGTGGTCGATTCCATTTCCAAACGGTTTTCCGCCTGCGGGGCTCGCATTGGATGCGTTGTGTCGCGCAATGCGGAGGTGATGGATGCCGTGCTGCGGCTGGCACAGGCTCGACTCTCCCCTCCTACCCTGGGACAGATCGGAGCCGCCGCGGTCTACCAATTACCCGAATCGTATTATCGTCAGGTCATCGACCAGTACGCTGGTCGGCGCGATTTACTGCAAGCAGCCCTTTCCCAAATGCCCGGCGTCGTCTGTCCGGCGATCGATGGGGCGTTTTATGCAATGGTCAAACTGCCGGTTGCGAACTCCGATCACTTCTGTCAGTGGATGCTAGAAAAATTCGATCACCAGGGAACCACAGTGATGATGGCCCCCGGAGGCGGATTTTATGCCACCGACGGGTGTGGGCAAGATCAAGTGCGAATCGCGTATGTGTTAAAAGAGGACGATTTAGCGGCGGCCATGGAGGCTTTGGCCGCCGGGTTGGCCGCTTATCGGGGAGCCGATCAATGAGCGCTCGGAGCGTAAGACAACGGCCCGGCAGGACTCTGTCCGGAAACCGTCAGAATGGCCAGCGCATAAGTACGTTAGCACTATGCCGCTGAAGCGTTACCAACCATTTAGAACACGGATTCAAGATTTACTCGCATGATGATTCTGCTACCTGCGGTTTTGCAGTTCTTGTTGTTAGCTCTGTTGGGTGCGGCAGTGGGAACCTTAATTAATTATGGCATTTATGCTTGGACTTACTTCTTAAAACGACCTATCAGTCCATGGCAGAGTCCGCCACCTCAATTCTCGCCACGAAAAAAAATCCACTATTGGCCCATCATCGGCTGGTTGAGTCGACGATCGGAGGAGGCGATCTTTGGCAAATGGTTCTGGTTGCGACCGATGCTGATCGAGGTCACTTGGATGATTGGACTGCCTTGCTTTTTTTTCTGGCAACAACAGGCGGGCTTGATCGGCGAACCACTGCGACCTCAACCCGACGCATGGAC
>JBGTHU010000237.1:0-2213 GCA_041745975.1 Mariniblastus sp. | reverse complement strand
GCGCAGCATTGAAATCGATATTCGTCCTCCCTTCTGTAAGAAACGGCATTGACCTTATGTCTTGGCATAGTGCATCGCTTGCCTGGAACGTATCTATAACCAGCGGCCGATTTATTCGTCTAAATCTGCTTCTGGCAATCATTGGTTTTTTCGGCCAGACATGGTCGGAATCATTGTTGGCACAATCTCAAGAGGCTGCGATGGATGAACCACCAAAGGCTGCTACGGCTGAAAAGGAAGACCTTACCGCGGCTCCTGCGAAGGTGGACGTCAACCCGGTTGCGCGTGACGATGAGATTCGAAAACGATTGCAGAGCGTCCTGGATGCCACCGGCTGGTTTACCGATCCTCAAGTCGAGGTGCAAGAGGGTGTGGTATTCCTGAACGGGAACGTGGAATCGGACGAACTTAAAAAATGGGCCGGTGATCTGGCCCGCAATACGCAAGACGTTGTCGCTGTTGCCAATCGGATGAAGGTGCTCGAACCATCCGTTTGGGATTTCAGCCCTGCCTGGGAGGGAGTGCTGGTATTATGGCGCGACTTCATCCGCTCGTTGCCGTTTTTCTTTTTTGGGTTACTGATCCTGATCTTATCAGCAGGTGCTGGATTCATCGCGACAGGAGGAATTCGGCTGTTATTGCGCCGCAAGGTACGGGCGAATCTTTTACGCAATGTGATCGCCCGGGGGATCGGCATGATTGTTTTTCTGGTGGGTGTTTACATTATTCTGCGCGTCTCCGGCCTCACTCAATTGGCCCTTACCGTTATCGGCGGCACCGGCCTGATTGGACTGGAAGTTGGTATTGCTTTCCGGGATATCACCGAGAATTTTCTGGCCAGCATCTTTCTTAGCATCCAGCAACCGTTCGAGACGGGAGATCTGGTTGAGATCACTGGAATCACGGGATATGTGCAACAACTGAATGTTCGAACAACAATTCTGATGACGCTTGATGGCAATTTGGTTCAAGTCCCGAATGCCAGCGTTTATAAAAGCAATCTGCGGAACTTCACCAGCAATGCCAATCGCCGCGTCGACTTTTCCGTCGGCATCGGCTATCACGACTCGATCAATGAAGCTCAGGAGATCGCTCGGAAAGTTTTGGAGAGTCACCCGGCGGTACTAACCGACCCTGAGCCATCAGTGCTGGTCGATAGTCTGGGGACTTCAACAGTTAAACTGCAAGTTTACTTCTGGCTCAACGGCCGCGAACACAGTTGGTTGAAGGTACGTTCTTCAGTAATTCGCTTGGTAAAACTCGCCTTTCAGAAAGAGGGGATTTCGATGCCCGATGAGGCCCGAGAGATCGTGTTCCCAAAAGGCATTCCGATCACCATGGTTAAACGGAGAGTGGAGACGCAAGAAGACGAACCTATCGAGTGGCTCCCTCCCCTTTCACCGAAAGAGGAAATCGAGACCGTTTCCACGAAAGCGGAGGGTGGGCTGACCAGCGAAGCCAGGGTCATCCAAGAGCAAGCGCGACAGGTTGGACCCTTGAATGATGGAGAAAATCTTTTAAAAGTTCCGTTGAACAACGCTAACCAAGAATTAGAGACATAAACCAGTGTCGCGACTGGGGCCGTTAATTTTGAAGGTAAGCAGGGGATCGTCAATCTTCTGACGATGGGGGCCATCCGTGAGTGCGCCTCCCGTCCTATCCCCTTTTTCCGTTGATACGACCATCACGACTTGAAAGCCAAATGTTATATGAATAAATCAATGATCACGAAATTTCGGCATTGGTGGCAAGAAACGCGAACCAGTTTTTGGTTCGTGCCAGCGTTGATTGTTGTGGGAGCCGTGGGACTGGCTACCGCTTTGATCGCCTTGGACTCCAACGTGGATTTTCAATTTGAAAGTCAGTGGCCGCTTGTCTTTGGTGCGGGAGCTGCGGGGTCTCGTGGCTTGCTGACCGCCGTGGCAAGTTCCATGATCACGGTGGCTGGCGTGGTGTTCTCGATTACGATCGTGGCCCTTTCGCTGACGTCCAGCCAGTACACATCTCGGGTCCTCCGCAATTTTATGGGAGACCGCCCCAACCAAGTCGTGCTGGGGGTGTTCGTCGGAATTTTTGCCTACTGTTTGGTCGTATTGCGAACCATTCGGGGTGGGGATGAAGGAGCGTTTGTTCCGTCGTTGGCTGTATTGGGTGGGTTGGTTCTCGCGTTTGTCGGAATTGGGTATTTGATCTTCTTTATCCACCATATTTCA
>JBGTHU010000236.1:0-7403 GCA_041745975.1 Mariniblastus sp. | reverse complement strand
GACCGACGCGAGCAGCGATCCCGGCGACCCTAACAATCGGAACCTGTTCCGTCGACTGCGACGGAACCCCGTCAATCGTCGGTAGTTGTGGGATCTGACGATACGGGTAACCAAACCGTTACGCACGTTCCCTGCTGCGGTTGAGATTCAAACTCAATCCGCCCGTCCAGTCGTTGGATTAGGTTTTGAGCAAGAAACACCCCCAATCCCATCCCTTTGCCGGGTGCTTTGGTGGTAAAGAAGGGCTCGCTGACCCGAGCGAGTTGTTCCAAAGTCATCCCGCTCCCCTGGTCTTGAATTCGCCAACGCCAGAACATTGACTCGCGGGAAACTGAAAACTTGACGGGGCGATGGGAGGGATCAGAGTCCAGTGCATTTTGCAACAGACCCCGAATCGCCTGACTCAAGCCATCTAGCGGGACGTGGACGATCGATTGCTCCGCATCCTCAGGCAGATTTAACTCAATCAAATCCGATTGAATCATTCCATCCAGGCAAGCCTCTGCCAGTTGGACAAGCGAAACAGGCTCGATCGATTCACCAATCGTCTCCCCCGCATGACTGGCCATCCGATCGATAATATTGCGACAGCGTTCCAATTGGCTGCGAATCAATTGAACATCATCCACGATTTCCACGCTGCCTGGCGTGTCCAGCGGAAGTTGTTTGATTGCTTGCTCCACCTCCTTGGCAACAATGGCAATGGTACTCAGAGGAGTCGCCAGTTCATGGGCTGTTCCCGCAGCCAATGTTCCCAAAGCTTCAATTTTTTCCGCCCGCGCTTGTTGCATTTCCGCTCGCCGCACACGGAGCTGATTCTCCCTGACTTCATCTGTCAATCGAGTCATAAAATAAACAATCACGCTGGAACAAGTAGTAAACGCCAACAACAATCCCACGTGCTGTAAACTGATCTGCGTAGGGTCTTGTAATTTACTCAAACCAAAACTCAGCGGTTCCAAGTCGATGTGACTGATCATCAGTCCGGCATAACAAAAAACTGTCAGGCCATTGATGGCCCAGGCCCAACGCCGATTCAGAACCAATGCACAGAGACTCACATTCACAAAAAAGAACAGCGCAAACGGATTATTGCTCCCCCCCGTTACGTACAACAAGGTGGTCAAGGAGAGCATGTCCATCACCAACACCAACCCCAAAATCAGATCCCAGGGAAGATGATCCTGTACCGAAAATCGTTGCCAGCGCTCGAACCAATACTTCAGAATCAAATTCGAGCAAGCGGTTAACCACAAGATAAATACGATCACCGCAATCACTGGCAATTCAATCCCCAGTAATAACCACGTGATCCAAACCGACACGAATTGACCAATCACCGCCACCCAGCGGAGCTTGATCAACCAAGACGCATTTATCAACAGCCGATTCGATTGCGTTCGCATCAATTAAGCCCTCTTCTCCGTTGTCGATTCATTCAAGACAATCCTTTCAAAGTCGATTCGATCGATCATGCTTCCGCTGCAGCGGCCAACCCCTGCAAATGCAACAGGACAGATTCCGCCAGGGCCGTAGGGTGATACCCCCCCTCCAACACACTGACGACTTTTCCCTGAGCGTATCGATTGGCAATGCCGCATACAACCGAAGTCAATTCAGCAAAGTCCTCGGTCAGCAACCCCAGTGAACCGACCGGATCGTCGCGATGGGCATCGAAGCCAGCGCTGATCATCACCAAATCAGGGCGGTTTAGTTCGGCGAACTCTTCTAATTGTTGCTTAAAAGTCGCCAAGATTTCCGATCGCGGAGTACCAAATTGAATCGGCACATTCCGATTTGCCCCCTCCCCCTCAGCCACACCGGTCTCAGATGCCATTCCCGTAAATGGATAAAAACTTTGGCGATGCATGGAAAAGAAAGGAACACTTTTGTCGGCATAAAAAATGTCCTGGGTACCATTGCCGTGGTGTACATCCCAATCGACAATCAATACGCGTTGAAAGCCACAATCATTGAGTGCAAATCGGGCACCGACGGCGATGTTGTTAAATAAACAAAAACCCATTGCTTGATCCGACAGCGCGTGATGGCCCGGCGGTCGAATCAAGCAAAACGCAGCGCGATGTGGCCCCCAACTGATCCGTTGAACCGCATCGCATACCGCCCCCGCAGCCAGACAAGCGACCTCGAAACTGTCGCCGCTGACGACGGTGTCGGGATCGAGATTGCCACCTCCTGAGCGAGCAACTCGCTCAATCGATCGGATATATTCCAGCGGATGTACTTGAATTAATTGAGTCAGCGAGGCCGGTTCCCAGGAAGGATGCTCAATTGACACTCCGTTGATTTCAGAAATGTGTTGAATCGCCTGCAACGCTGGTTCGATCCGGGCGGCTGATTCCGGATGATGGCCCGTGTCATGCTTTAATAAACGATGATCCTCATACAATAGCATCATTCTTCCTCAATTGAATCGAGCGAACGAATGGACAGCAGGTCGGCAGGCACTCCATCTTCGGCTTGACAGGTATAGATATCATCAGAGTCGATGACACCAAGCGGCTGGTGCTCGTCATTGACCACTACCAAATGATGAATGTCTGGGTTGCGGGAAAGAATCTCGTGTGCCTCGTGGCAGGTCGAGTGATGGGAGAGCGTAATCACCGGTGACGAAAACCAATGCTGAACCATCGCATCAGCCTCGACTTCAGTCGACGCTTCGCTGTCGCGAAAACGCCTGATATCGGTTGCTGTTAAAATGCCTTGACAGATCCCCCCCCGATCGACAACAGGAGCTGCTGTTTGTCGCGCTGCTTCAAGTTCACCGATTGCTTCGTGCATACTTTCCGACGTCTCCAACGGCAGTACATGGTACATCAAATCGGTAACGAAACGCTGCTTGATTAATCGAGCCGGTGACTCGGTCGGTTGATCCGTTTGCAGGGCCGAGGGGGGAATGGTAGAGTCGGATGTTCCTTCAATGATCACGGTTGCTTTTAACGTGATCACAGGACAGGGAGCATACCGCATGACATATTGAGCCACACTGCCGACCAAGAAGCGTTTGAAACCAGTATGCCCATGAGTACACATCGCGATGACATCCTCTGGTGTTGCCATTCTAACAATCTCCGGCCCAGGATTGCCAAACAGATAATGGCTTTCCGATTCTATCGTTGGATTTTCTGGTTGAACTTGGTCAAACGCGGCTTGCGTGGTCCGAATATAATCCTTCACGTACTCCGTGTTTATCACCTGTCCCTCGGTCATCCACTTGGGGGCCACAAATAAATAAACCATTTTGGCTCCATGTATCTCCGCCAACCGAAGGGCTAGCGGGATAGCCGAGAGACTATTTTCAGACAAATCAATCGGAACCAAGACTCTTTTAATTTTCATCGTAACCCCTTTTTTTAATGAAATGACACATCGATTTCAACGAACCAGTCGGTAACAAATCAGCGGCATGAGGTTGAGATCAGCGGCATGAGGTTGAGTGTAGGTAGTCGGTCACAAGGAAACGTTTCACAAATCGAGTAAGCGTCAATTCGTCTGCACTGACAACGACCCAACAAGCCCGCGGACTTTACAAATTACCGGTTTTGACTTGATCCGCAACCTAAACCATGCTCAACCATTTGGCTAACGTATCAACGATAGCGTAATTCTAGCGAGACTTAACCAAAAACGCGAGCGATCTAAGGGGCCATTTCTGCTGGGCGAACGACAGAAGAAAGGGATCGCCCCAAAGCAGCCGCCTCTTTCCAAGCCGCATTTAAAAAAGTCGCCACGCCTCCCCCAAGCGTGTTCATGAAAAGATATACCGTCAGGTTAGCCGTTCACGTCTTGCACCTGACTTAGCTGCCGGTCAGTCGGCACCAGACTAAGTTTGTTTGGGTCGGGCCGAGGATTCACCATTCGGTTCACTGTTCTTGATAGGATCTGATTCCTTGCTCGCGTTGCCTCCTCGACCCCAATCATCGGCGTCAACATTGGCGTCATCATTGCAGTCATCGCCCGTGGTCGATTCGGTGTTTTTTTCACGTTTTAGTCGCCCCGCTTCGACCAGGCACTTTCTTAACAAGAACTCGATCTGTGCGTTGGTCGAGCGAAATTCCGCGTCTGCCCAACGTTTCAAGTCGTCCAACAGACCCGGATCAATACGAATAAGAAATGACGTTCTTTTGGCCATTGTCTGAACTTTCTATCAGCCGCTTAAAGACAATCCGAAAAAGGAGGCTGACCTTTTTGGGTGACGAGTTGATTTTTCAGAGTAGATCGTCTCGCCGAAGAGATGCCGAAACCTTTTTCGGCATCTGAGTGCGACAGCTTGCCAATTAATGGTAAAGCGATCCTGTATTGACGACGGGTTGTGTGTGTCGATCACTGCATAGGACGACTAGCAAATTTGAAACCATGGCGGCCCTCCGTTCATCGTCCAGTTCGACCAGTTTTTTCTCTGAGAGTTGGGCCAGGGCCATTTCGACCATACTGACGGCTCCTTCGACAATTTTAGTCCGAGCGGCAACGACTGCTTGAGCTTGTTGCCGTTGCAGCATGGCGGCGGCGATTTCTGAAGCGTAAGCCAAATAGCTAATTCTGGCCTCGAGCACCTCAACACCGGCCTTATGAAGCCGTTCTTGAATGTCCTGTTGCAATTGTTCGCAAATCTCGGATGTGCTCCCACGCAACGACAACTCATGATCTTCGCTATCGTAAGGGTAGCGCATGGCCAAATTTCGCAAGGCGGCTTCACTTTGAACAGCTACGAAGTCCTCAAAGTCATCGACCTCAAAACAAGCCTCTGCCGTGTCGATGACCTTCCAGACAACGACAGCTGAGATTTCGACCGGATTGCCATCCCGATCATTTACCTTAGACGGCCGACCATGAGTTCGACCTCGTTGCTGGGTCACCTTGCCCGCCGCATCCTTTTGCTCCGGAGTGGATGTCGATCCGGTTTCGAAGTTTCGAATTCGTACCGAAATCTTTTTTTTGCTGAAAAATGGGTTGACCCAATAAAACCCCGATTCGACCACGGTTCCCCGATAGACACCAAACAGCAACAATACGCGGGACTCGTTCGGTGCGACAGCAATAAAGCCAAACAAGCAGACAAAAACGACCACCATCGCCACCAAATTGGCGATCATCAGTCCCCCGAAAAGATAATTATCCAATCTGGGTTCGTTGTTCACCAGCCAGATCAAAGCGGCGATTAGCCCGAACATTGCCAGGGAGAAGAGAAGCAAGGGGCCCCAACCTGAATTGGGAATCATTTTTTTTTCTGTGTACATCGTGTCTCTTTCAAGAAATTGAGCTAGGTTAGTCACGCGGTCCGGGTGGATCGCAACCAAAACAAAAACCAAAAAACGAAAATGAAATCACTCGCATATTAAAGTGATATCATAACGATATTCGTTCGTCAAGCTGGAGATATTGAAAAAAAATGCTAATTTTGGAAAAATTGCTGGTAATATTTCATCCAATTGGAGCAGTGCCAGGCAATTTCCCCTTTTCATAAAATAGTGATTAATGGTGGCCTCCTTGGCCCCCCTGGCCCCTTCTTGCCGGGCGGATTCCAGGGAAAAATCTTTCGTTTGGGCATTGTCCCCGGTGGGGTCCAGCCCTTAGGTGAACAAGCGTGCACCCCTTGGCTTAAATGCATACCCGGAGAGGACCTGCCCTCTTTAGGGACAAAGTCTGGCTCATTTCTGACGGATCGGAAAAATTAAATCCCTTTCAAACGCTTCAACCAGTGTCTCCTGGAGGGAGAAAACGTTGGTAGCCAGGGAAAGCCTATTTCCAATGGCTGAATCGCCACGAGAGGCAAACTCTCTTGCCACTCAGTTGGCACTCAGTTGCCACTCAATCTAGGGAGCCCGTGGCGTTAAAGACTTGGCAATCCAATATGCTACTTTTGGTCGATAATAGGGATAATTTGCTAACCGATTGACAATCAGGACGGATTGCGAAATGATTGGATAATTAGGCTTTGCTGGAAAACGGGTCTGCCCCCTATTCAAACGTTGCCAAACCCATCGCACTCCCATTGAACCGGTACTATCCGACCGAACTGTCATGTCAAACATAATCCAGCGCAAATTAAACGACCTTCGCCGAAAACTTTTCGCTTGGTTAGTGGTTCATGGTGTGGCGCGATGGTTGGTGGTGTTGCTGTTGATTCTAGTGGTCAGCATGGTGGTCGACCGCACGTTGCGGATGGATCTGGCTCAGCGATCGATCATGCTGGTGTTGATGGGGCTGGCGGCCTTTTTCTATTTGTTCACTATGGTGATCAGGCCGATGCTGGCATTGGCCAAAGCCCACAATGAGGATGCGTTGTTGTTGGAGGTCGAACGCAAGAATCCGGAATTGAGGGAGAACTTAATTTCCAGTTGGCAACTGGCCCGTCAAGCCGAAACGGAAGACCTGTCCCGGTTGGGAATGTCGGCTGAATTAGCGACGGCGACCATCGATCGAGGTTTGGCCCAAGCGGCTCATATTGATTTTTGGCGGGCACTGGATCTGCCGCTGCACCGTCGGGATTGGGCCTTGATGGTGGCTGGATTGGCGACGCTGGGGGGATTAGGGGCTGGTGTTTTTCAATCCGATTTTTTGAGAACTTGGTTTAATCGAAATCTCATGTTGACCAACGACAGCTGGCCGCAGGCGACCTATTTGGAGTTTGTCGGGGCTGTCAATGGCCGACTGACGTTACCCAGGGGGGCAGATCATCGACAGCTGGTGCGGGTAAAGGAAAACAGCTTCGTCTCCGAGGTGACTGTGACCTTAGAGTTGGACAATTCGGGAGGTGGACGAACGACCCAGGTAATGAAACCGACCGGACGGTTGGATGGGCGGGAGCATGGAACGACCTTGTTCAATATCGCCTCGCCGTTCCGCATGAGGGCCCTTGGGGGGGATGAGGTAACGGATTGGGTGGAGGTTGACTTGGTCGAACCACCGTCCGCGTTGGAGCTGTCACTTGTCGTAGACTTGCCCGCCTATACCGACGTGGATCAGCTGCAACTCAGTGGTAGTGGCCCCCACCCTATTTTGCGAGGGAGCGAACTCCAAGTGGAAATCACGGCCAATAAATCGGTCGCCAAGGCGGACCTGAAGTTCATGGGGGATGCTGAAAATGAATCGTTGCCGATGCAGGCAATTGCCAACGATCGGTATCGGGTCGTACTGCCGGCCAGTGGTGTGCGCGGTGGCGAATATTCAATTCAACTGGTCGATGAAAATGGCTTGGCCAATGTCAGACCAATTCAGTTTGGGTTGACGATTCGTGAAGATCAAGCTCCCCGCGTGCGGGCCAGTTTGCTGGGGATCAGCGGAATGGTGGTGCCTCGCGCGAATTTGCCGTTGGCTTTTCAGGCGAACGATGACTTTGGAATTGAACGAGCTTTCTTTGACCTGCGCTGGACGACGGGGGA
>JBGTHU010000235.1:0-3968 GCA_041745975.1 Mariniblastus sp. | reverse complement strand
AGTTTTTAGAAATCAAATAGGAACGTTTTTGAATCACATTTTTTTCGGGTTGGGTGATCGAATAAGGTTAACAAGAGAATAGGAGACTGAAAAGTGTTTAAGGTAAAATTTTTGATCATTGCGACACTGGCTGTCGGAATTACGTCTGAGGTGACATATTCGCAGATATTAATCGACCCTTCAAACCCAGATATGGTGATCGGGATCGGAAACGTTGTCACTGATGATTTGAGCGTTGATTTAGGGCAATTCATCGCGGTCGACCGGCTGCGTCAGAGTTTGGAATTGTCAAACAGTCAAGAAAATACACTGCTTGCGCGAATGCAGGAAATTGGTGTCCAAAATTTTCAACTAAATCAATTGATCTCTGACGAAAAAGACTTAGATAAAATGAGGGAACGGTGGGAATTGATTCGAGTTAATCAAAGTGAATTTGCATTGTTTGTTGAGAAAAAACTGTTACCCCATCAGGTAGAAATAGCCCGAAATTTAGCATTCGAAAACTATGTATCATCCGTCGAGCTAGAGAGTTTAATTTCGAACGCCTTTGCAAATTTTCTTGCCAATGCAACAGACAAGGAGAAGGAATTGTTTGATCAAACGGCAATCAAAATTAAAAAGGAGCTTGATCAAAAAATTCAAGAGCTGAAACTGGAAGCCGTCAAGAAACTAATAAAAAGCGTACCGGCCAAACATCGTGGCAACTTGCCACCTATTCTGGAGTTGCCAAGAGCTCAAATAGAAAACTCGCGATAAACATCTAATCGCGAACAATGTGTTGCACCAAAGCCGCCGGTTTTCTGCCAATTTTTAAAAATGCCTTTTGGCGGCGGCTTGGTGAACACACCCGTTCGTCCTTTAAAGAAACGGAGATTTGACATGATGAAGTTAAACACTGTATCGTGGTTCCTTCTTGCTCACAGGAAAAGCTTTCAGGCGATCGCTTTATTGCTGGCAACCTTAGCGTTTTTTTCCTTGGGAACTCAAGCCAATGCACAAATTCAACCTCCAGGAGGTGTGCCTGCTCCACCTGCCCCGCCTTTGCCCCATATTTCGAATTGGGTTTTCACTAAAAATGGTCAACCATTTCTCCCTGCAAATCCAGCAACCCATTTTTACTCCCGCGGAGACACAATTTCAGGCTCCGCCTTGGCCATCGGCAATAGCCCCCATGGCCAACCAATGCGATTCCGTTTGAGAATGGAGATTTCATCAGGCCCGCCGAATGCAACTATTCTGATATCAAACGAATCATCGATCGTAGTGGCACCCAACACAAATTTCTCCTTTGGCGTCACACTACCTAATCTGACTTTGCCACCAGCTCCCGGTCCCATTCCGGCAACACTACACTGCTCCGTTTACTTATATTCGGAGGAGCCTGTGGGACCTAATCCCCACCCATTTCTTTGGGATTCCAAGTCATTGTTCCTTCAATGGAATGGTAACTAATATTAGCATGGTAAACGCCATGTAGTTAAATCAATCGAAACTTTTTCCAATCGTATTTTAAATCAATCGAGGAATAAAATGTTAATTCGAATTACATCAATAGTCGTTGCTAGCTTGGCAGCTCTGGGCCATTGCACGTTAAATGCCCAGGAGGATGTGATTTCTCCTTTTCCCAACCATATTTTTTCAGGTCGGCAATCTGAGTTGCTGTCCGACTTTGAAAAAATGGAAACCTTGTATTCTTTGGCAACACAACAATTGCAAGGGGGCGAATTGGCTGAAACACTTTTCACGTCAGAACAAGTAGTACAAATTATGACGTTGCGTGAAGAGATAAGTCGGGAGTTCGCCTTACAGCGCATCACGTATCCCGATAAAGAGCTAGATGAGTTGTATGGCAATTTAAATGAGAGTGCTTCGATCGCAATTAATGACCTAAAGTATAACTTTAAGGACGGCTGGAGTAGGATCGAAGCCTTACTTAATCAAAGACAGGTGTTAGGCCATTTAGGTGATTTGTTGGACATTGACGAGCCAGATTTCAGTCTAATCGCAAGCAATCCGTTGGCTTGGCTCTCCAATGCAAAACTCGCCGATGCGATTGGCCTGACAGAGGCCCAAAAGAAAAAAATCAAGGAGTTACTCGGTGAGGGGCGTGAACAGGCTCTTAAACTCTTCGAAGAAAAAGAGGATCAGATAACGAAAAAACGGACTCGAAAAGAAGCTGCGATTTGGAAATCGCTGGTTCCAGTGCAGTCAGGAAAACTAAGACAGTGGCGTGGCGAATCGGCTAACGTTGCCGCATTTATGTCGCTACCTGGAATGGACCAGGAATTTGATGACAGCGACCAATCTAGTAGTGATGTCATTGTTACTAGTAGCACTGTCGCTGATCGCGAAGAGCAGTTCAATTCGGAGGTCGTGTTAGACTATTCGCTCTACTTCGTACTGCGAAATAATAATTCGCCCAAAACTCTGGAGTTAACGAAATCTCACCAAAGACAGATTGACAACATTGTTGACAACAAGTTTGTCACTATCCGGTTAAAGAACAGAAATTTAAGACGCCTTCTCGATTTGCTTGAGGATCAATGGTCCCTGCCAGATTGGTTAGGCCAAGTTCTGTTACCCCATCAGCAAAAATGGCTACAGGAATTAGAGTTTCAATTATTTACACTTGCCGAGCGAGATTCATTCGGATTGCTCAATCAAAATGTTGCTAGAGCTTTGGAGTTGACGCCACAGCAACAATCAGAGCTCAAGAATATTGTGGAGCAATTTAGACAAGAACAAGCTAATTTGGAAAACGAATTTAAATCTGAGTTAAAGGATATGTATCAACGAATTTTTAGGGAAATTTTTGGGTTGTTGACGACAAATCAACAGAAAACTATGACAACTTGGTTTGGGCGCGTGCAGTGATAGAATGAAATTCTAGTCCTGCAAACACTAAATAACCTGTCACCACAAATGACCTAATTCAAGCTCTATTCTGTCACTGTTTAGAATTAACTTGAAATTTACCTGGGACTTGGTGACAGGTTAATTGTTAGTGGCAGGACTAGGGTTGTCAGCATGGCTTGCCGGATTTACTTTTAATTCGTTGCCTCGGCCTTCATAAATCGACGAACAATGCGATGAACGGAAGTGCTCGAATAGCTGCGAATTGATGGCAGACCTTTTCGCTCGCACTCCGTTATCGCCAGCGTTCGCCCTGGTAGGTGATCCAGTTGCCTGCAGTGATACGAATCAGTGGTAATCGTCAGCAGCTCGATGAACTTGTCGCCGCGAGCGGCCTACCATTTGTCGAGTCAGTGCAAGTCGCACGAAGACGGCGTCTGAATCCAACCGATGCCTGCGTGGAGACGACGTACAACCTGACGGTGTCTAACGCCGACGGCGATTCGATTCCCGTGCAGATCGACGACGCTCTCGACTACCTTCGCCGAAACGGGAAGTTGATCGCGGAACTCCTTCGCTCTTTCACCGAAGGCCACTGCGTAATCGATTTCTCCTGGGATTTCCCCGAAAGCTCCGTGGGGCAGTACAATACCTTTCCGATTGGCCTGACTGGCCTTCTTCACGAATACAAGATCGATCTACGGGTATCCGTCTACTCGGTTTCGAACGACCGGGCGAACAATCCGATGCAACCGAGCGGCGAAGTCGGGCGTCTTGAAGTGGGAGATCAACCGTGGCCGCCGGTTGATCGGTAACGTTAGGCACCCCAAGAACCAGGAGTTCAACATGCACCATTTGAAACAATTCGTTCTTCTAATCTTCACGACTGTTTGGGTCTCCGCAACGATTCAACAAGCGAATGCAGACGCGATTTTCAATGGAGATTTCTCACTCGGTAACGTCGGGTTCACGACTGATTACGTTTATACGCCCAACAATACTCAACCCGCTGGTACTTACACGATTGGTACGAATCCAAGCCTTTACCATCCGTTGGCCTGGAATTTCGGAGATCACACGACCGGTGACGGACTCATGTTCATAGCGAATGGCAC
>JBGTHU010000234.1:0-4623 GCA_041745975.1 Mariniblastus sp. | reverse complement strand
TCGGTTGCCAAACAGGAATCGTCGCCCCAGTCGACATTCGCAGCACCATCACCGTCGGCGTGGCCGGTGGGAAAAATGAAAACCAGGTAGCCAAGCTACCATTCGGATCGCGGACCAGCAATATCCAAACGAACATTGGTGACATCAACAGCATCCAAACGGGCAACAGCAGCGATTGAGCCTCTTTTAATTGATTCACTGAAGCCCCCACGGCCAAAAATATTGAAGCAAAAAACAACACTCCCAATACCTGAAAAATCACAAACCAAGGGATCAGAAATAACGGGATGTAGTCCAACCAATCTTGTCCGATTGCCAACCCAATGGCACCACCCAGATAGACCAGCAAAATCGTCAACGAACCGGCGACGGTTCCTATTAGTTTTCCGGTCATCAACTGCCAGGCACTAGCGCTACCCAAAAGAACTTCGGCGATACGAGCCGATTTTTCCTCCAGCACCGATTCCAGCATCGGTTGCGAAGCCATAAAGATCACCATAAACATCAACATCATCACTCCCAGCGGCAAAAAAATTGCCTGCATGGGATCGCTTTCCTCTCCCCGAGAAACATCACCAGCGGCCGATTGACTAAATGGCCGGAAACCCCGCACCGCCACCGGTTGGCTATACCGCGATATTTGCACAGGATCAATTCCGTTCTCTAAAAATCGCTGGTTGCGAAAGTGGTTGCTGATTACATTTCCGATCCAAGTCTTGGCATCAGAAAACCCGGAGTCCTCGGAAAAAAATGAGAGCGCTGGCGGAAAGTTAGCTGAATCGTTCGAAGCGTCGACTTCAGGCAATTGACCGACCGATGCGGGTATCTCCACAAAAGCATAAATTTGCTGAGCTCGAATTTGCTCGGATAACTTCATTCGATCGGCATCTGAAAACTCCATTCCATCAATCTCCGGTGTCCAACGGATCAACTCGAACCGGTTGCCATTGGCAATATTTCGATTGGGCAATTTGCCTTTTTCGGATTTATTCTCCGCAGCAGCATCGGCAACCCGGTCCTCGCCTCCATTCGCTGTCACCGGCAGCTGGCCCTGTTCAGCCACTTGATTGAGCCGCAAGGCGGCTGTGTTCAAAACTTCAAACAAAGATCCACTTTGATCGACCACGACAATTTTTCGATTTTTGGATTCACCAGCTTTCTCTAAAAATTGCACCGCAATCAGGCTGCCGAACATCAATACCGGCATTATTAGAATCGACAGTAAGAAAGCCTTGGTGGCCACCATCGCTCGATATTCCCGAGCGGCAATTGTCAAGATTTTTTTCATCCCAGCTCCGTTGCGTTTGCGGTTGTTGAATCAACTCCGCGAGCATTCCCGGCTCCAGCGATCTGTACAAATATTTCATGCAGTGAAGGGCGGATAATTTCAAAATGGGTTAATTGACCGGTCGGAACTAATTGCTCTAAAACGGCTTGAGATTGCTCGGTCGATCGCAGAGTGGCGACAAAGTGTTTTCTCTCAGCGGTCCAATCGAGCACTTGGGAAAGTGCAGGGGGCTGATAATCGGCGTCTTCAAAGCGAATTCGCAATCGATTGGCCGGGTAGCGATCCTGGATCGAATCCAATGTTCCGTCCAGTACTTTTTTCCCTTGAAAAATCATGAAGATCGTGTCACACATCTGTTCGGCCACATCCATATCATGAGTCGAAAAGATTACGGTTGTGCCATTTTCTCTCAGCTTGAACACCGCGTCTCGCAATGACTCCATGTTGATCGGATCCAAGCCGCTAAATGGCTCATCAAGGATAACCAATTGCGGCCGACCGGCAATCGCGGCCACAAATTGAACTTTTTGGGCCATCCCCTTCGACAACGTGTCGATCCGTTTGTTCCACCAAGCACTCGCTCCTAAAAACTCGAGCCACTGACCGATCCACTGCTGCGAGTCAAAATTGCCTTTGAGGGCCGCATAATATTTGAGCAATTCCCCCACCCGCATCCGCTTGTACAGCCCTCTCTCTTCAGGCAGATACCCCAATCGATCATCGGCTACTGTTCCCCGTGCGGATCCCAGTACACTAACAATTCCGGTATCCGGTTGGTAAATTCGCAAAATCATCCGTAGCGTTGTCGTCTTGCCACTCCCGTTGGGCCCAATAAAACCATAGATGGATCCTTCCGGGACAGCCAAATCCAGTTGATCAACCGCTGTTTGGGCGGCAAATCGTTTGGTGACGGCTTCCAGTTCGATTGCGTTGTTCATGCAGCGTTTTTTTCAGGTTGAGCGAATGGATACAGCGAATGGATACAGAATGACTGACGGGGTGTAATTAAAGTGAATTTCGGAAAACAAAGATTGGACTGGGGATTTTCAACGATTTTCCGCCATTTCTCCAGATTTTATCGTGTCTATTCAATAAAATCCACGCTGATTGATTCAATTTTATCTGAATGTTCGTTGGAATTCCCAAAAAATTGACCTTGTAAAAGTTACCTGTTTTCTGGTATTCACTCAGCTGAACCATTTTGTATTAAAAAAATCAATTTTCGACCGTTGTTTTAACATACCAAGTTTTCAACCCCAGTTTTGATTTCCAGTTCGGGCCACTATCGGCCCCGATCCCAATCACCCGATCCATCCCCTTGGAATACGAGCAATGTCAGACTCAAGTGACGAACGCCCTCGTGATAATTTTTTTTCCCGAGCAATTCTTGCCAGAATCATCGCGGTAGTTCTGTTTATCCTGTTGGGAACCGGAACCGTTGTCTATTTGGTCAAAAACCAAAAAGCGGCCAAAATGCCAACCGATGAGGCGGAACTAGCGCTGGAAATCGATTCTCAGGCCAATCCGGGTACGTCCGATGACCTCGCATTTGGCAGTCGATCCCCCGCGTCACTGTACGCGACCGCGCCCGCGTCCCTGGAGGAACCAGCTCCTTCAGACACCTCATTCGGCAGTCAACCGACAACGGTGGCTGCCAGTTTCCCACCCTCGGGGAATTTTGACCAAACTACCAACCACTCTGCTAGACCCCAACAAAAGCCGGCGGAGACTGATTTTGGTGATCGGTCGATTTCGCCGACGGCAACCAACAACCGCTTCAATAGCTTGCCCAGCTTCAATCGACCGACTTCGACCGAAGACGCTGTCGACGAATCAAAACAACCATCGAATCAGTCACCGGCTTTCACGGCCCCCGACCGTTACGCGGCCAATTTTGGTGGATCTCCCAGTAACCCACCCAAGTCGTTCATACCGCTCCCCGACGATGATCGATCTGCGGGCGACAACTCTGGAAATGACTTTGGCTCATCGGCCAGCAAGTCACCAAAACGGGATGAATTCGCTGGTAACTCTTTATCCCACCCCTTCCAGGCGGCCGTCGATCAACCACAAGACGCCTCCGTCCAAAACCGCTCCAATCCCGGCAGCGACAACGCCGGCAGCGGCAGCGCTGGCAGCGACAACGCTGACGGCTTCAATCCGGGCGGCTTCAATCCGGGCGGCTTCGATCCATCCGCCGCTGCCAATCAGCGAAGTCGTGATCTGTCCAAGACGATTCCCGATCTGCCCAGCCAAATCAATTCGTTTCCAGGAACTGATAAACCTAAATTAAAAGCTCCCTCGCCCAATGCGGTTCCGCAAGATCCGCCTCCACCTTTTGATGCCGTCAAAACGATGGCTGAGCGAGATTCTTTCGGAGGCAATATTGACAAAAACGAAAGCAGTCGGGGAACTCAAGGCGATGAGCTCGACAATCAGCCATCGAGCTTCTCCAGCAACTCGTTCAGTTCCAGTATCGCGCTTGAGCGACCCTCCAGCGGAGTCTCGGTAGTTGACAGCAGCCCTGGCCGGACACAAGGCAATTTGGCTAACTTCCCATCGACCGATGAACGGCTCTCCCCATCCTCCAATCCCCCATCGACGACACCGATTACTTCCCCCACGGAGGCTCCCCTAAACCGAGAGCAGCCGCAACCACTTCGTTCAGCCACAAATCAACCGGTCACTTCCTCTCCCGCCAATCGGCAATCACTGATCAACGCACCACCAGCGACAAGCAGCAACCGTGGCAGCCAAGGAAGCGACGAAAGAGCGAGCCTCCAAGCCTCCAGCATTCCCAACTCTGGCATCCGCACTGCGGCCTTGCCGGGCGAAAAACAGTTGGAGGGAGTTCAAGCTCCCTCGCTGACCGTGGAAAAATTGGCCCCTCGCGAAATTACACTTCATGAAACCGCTAATTTCGAAATTGTGATCCGCAATGTGGGGCGGGTCGACGCGGATCAAGTCCAAGTTCAAGATCGGGTTCCGGTAAATACACGCTTCGAGGGGAGCACACCCGAACCGAGTCGCATCACCGACGATGGTCAGATACTTTGGGATCTGGGGGGACTGGCCGTCGGCCGGGAAGCCAAAATTCAATATCGCTTGCAGCCAACCGCACCGGGCGAAATTGGCAGCGTGGCCCAAGTGACTTTCGCCACTCAAGCCGCCATGCGAACCCGTGTTACCCAACCGCTACTGGAAATCTCTCATCGATCCAATCCAATCGTGATGATCGGCGGCGACGTGATCTTAGATGTCGTCGTTACCAACCGAGGTGACGGTGTCGCCCGCAATGTACTGATTCAAGAAGACGTACCACAGCAATTGGAATT
>JBGTHU010000233.1:0-2699 GCA_041745975.1 Mariniblastus sp. | reverse complement strand
TGACTGCATCCGACCAATATCTGGCGATTGTCGTACCCGGAAGAATGTTTCGCGAATCGTTTCGCGAACGTGGCTTCGCTCCGGAAAACCTCAGCCGCACATTGGAAGATAGCGGCACCGTGACCAGTGTATTGATTCCCTGGAACACTTGCGGAGCGGCTCAGCGAGGCGTGTTGGGAGTTGATCCTTTTCACTATGCGATTTATTGCTTTTTCAATTGGATCAGCCCCCTAATGACATTGGCATTCGCATTTTTGCAAATCAAAATAGCCCGCATTAAGTCATGAATAATCATGAGGCTCTTCCCGTTTTTTCGTGTTTTTTTGCATGTCCATTCTGGTTCCTGTCCTTTCTGGTTCCTTCTGGTTCCTGCCGATTCATCACTATCGTCGCGGCCTTGCTGATGATTTCTATCTCCCGGTAAACGAGAAATTCAAACCTCTTTTCGGACAAATCGTTAAAACATTCAGATTTTTGTAAAAAAGCGTGTTTTTTTTACACCGCAAAAAGCCGTTATGGTATTATTCAGATTCCTTAATTTCTCGATTTTTTTGAAACTTGAAGATGGGACGAAATTTTCGATCGTGTTTGGCTATTTGTTTTTTCCATTGGTAACCAACTAATATGTAAATGCCAAAACCGATCTGAGTAAACTAACTCGCGTAATTCTCCCATCATTTACCAATTCTCTTTTTAAAATTATTGATATTTTAAGGCACATCGTTTTTTATATTTTTAATTTCCTTGATTGAAGGAGAAAAGAGATGAGCAAATCGAGAGCAGGTTTCACTTTAGTGGAATTGTTAGTGGTGATTGCGATCATTGGTATTTTGATCGGCATGTTGTTGCCAGCGGTTCAACAGGTTCGCGAGGCGGCCCGTCGATCCAGTTGTCAGAATAACATGAGACAAATTGCGGTGGGTGTACACAATTATGAAAGTGCCCTTCAAAAATTTCCTACTGGCATGTTGGAATGGGCCAGGCCGGAAACGAACACCTCGTTTGGTGGTGGCCAGCCTCAAGCTGTCGGCACCAACACATTGATCTTGCCGTTCTTGGAGCAGGCAACGCTTCAAGATTTTTGGGAAACTTCGTTTAACCCTCGCCAATTTGATCGATTTTGGTTAAATGCCGGCAATTCTCGTCAAGCAGGTTTTTATCGCTTGAGTGTCTTCGAGTGCCCATCGGATGATGATCTTCAATGCCCTGACGTTTTGGCAACCGCTACCTTTGATGTCGCGCGATTTGGTACCTGGGTCTATGGGATCCGTGTTTATACCCATGCCCAATTGGACCCCACCGGAACCAATCGATTCGGTCGTACCAACTACTTGCCATGTAATGGGCAAATGGGCGAGGGAGCTGCTTCCGACGGCGTTTTCCTGAATCGCATCGAAGAGTCATTCGCATCGATTTACGATGGCAGTTCCAATACTATTCTCTACAGCGAAGCGGCATCCGACGTTCGGACAAATTGGTTTGGCCGTTTTACTTATTATGCTTGGGCAGGTAACCAACACATGTCCACTGCGGGTTGGGAAATTTATTTCGGTGACATTGATACACCGCAGAGTAAACATCCAGGCATCGTAAATTTCTCGATGGCTGACGGATCGGTTCATGCAGTGGCATTAACGGCTGCACGGGTGCCGATTATCCGCCTGTCAGGAAAAAATGACGGCGTCGTCGTTTCCCTGTCCGATCTATCAATTTTTCCATCAGTCATTTTAAGGAATTGATAGGGATGAAGATTCAAAAAATGCTCTTCAGCGCATTGATTTTGAGTTCGTTGGCACTTATCGGGTGTTTTGATTCAGGCGGTGGAAATACCGTTACGCCTCCAGTAAACACAGGAGTAACGGAACATCCACCAGTTGATCCTGGGCTGCAAAGCCAACGAACCGGGCCAGCGAATGCTCCTGCAACAGCAACCAAGGAGGCCGGTGGCGAGTTGGTTGATTAAATTTCGAATTGTCGATAGATGGATGGAGCAAGACTAAACCGGACTGGTTTCCGAAGGGAGGCCAGTCCATTGGTCTGACCAGCAGACGTTCACAGCGATTCAAATGACTCCGGTTTCAGGCAGAAAACTGAAATCGGAGTTTTATTTGATCAGTCGTCGTTGTTGTTGTTGTTGTTGTTGTTGTTGTTGTTGTTGTTGTTGTTGTTGTTGTTGTTGCGAAGCGGATCTAACGACTTATGCCCAACCAACCGGTTTGTAACCGATCATAAAAAAAACGATTAGAAAAATCCGTCGATAAAACGCAGGGTTCGATGTTTGGATGATTACCCCAAAATTTCTCGTTTTCGGTTGATGTAATCCCATATCACGAAACGGTCTAAATCTTTGCCCGTTGTAAAGATCACGCGCCCCTTTGTTTGCTCGCTTAAACGTTTGGCAAACCGGATATCTTCTTCTGTTTGCGACCAACTGGGCACGAGGAAGGTGTTCAAGACAATTCCCTCTTGCGCACAAAGCATACCTTCTTTTAACGTGATTGCTTCAGTCCGTGGATGAGGCGGATAGAGCATATACAAAATCGAATCTTCAAAATGGGCGGTGGGCAAACCGTCGGTGATCAAAATAATTTGTCGATTGACGGTGTCTTGGTTTGACAACAATTGCCTTGCCAATCTCAAGGAATGTTGGATGTTGGTGAAATGTTGATGCACCATGTGTTCACTAACTTCGGGCCGCG
>JBGTHU010000232.1:0-1656 GCA_041745975.1 Mariniblastus sp. | reverse complement strand
TTGCTCGTTCACCATTCGCATGGCAAACGCATCTTCTTGGATAGCTGGATCATCGGCAAGGGCGCGAATCTCGTTGATTTCTCGCGCTGTGGGGAAACGTTCTGGCAACATCTGCACCAAATCGGCGGTGGCATCGCCGGCTCGATTTGTCAGGTCGTCGATCTCCACCAGCCGATTCGCGACGTCTTCGCTGATCAAGTCGAACTGGTCAAGAAAATCATCCTCGATTACAACATTCAGATCAGGTGGAAGCCCCAGTGATTGGATAAATCGATCCAATGCGGCGTCATAGTTAACTCTCGCAGCGACCAGACCACCTTGTTGACTAAACGCGCTGCCCTCTAAAAATTGCAATTGAAATGCATCCAGTAAACCGGCATTGAACAATTCGCGAAACTGCTCGACAACGCCTTGCAACTGGCGGATATTAAATTCCTGGTTGCGAATCTGTTTTTGTTGAACCAATAGTCCGTAAAAACCACCGACCCCAGAAATGGGAGCAGCCGAAGGTTGGGCGAGAAAATTGCCCGCTCGATTGGGGCCGGCACCAGGAAAACGCCCTGTGGCCACTTGCAAATAAAATCCGCGTCGAAAACGATCTATCTGCCGCACGTTGGCCAACAGTGTTCGTTCCGCCAATGTCAAGGATTCCATCACACGGTCTCGACCAGCGTTTCGCAGCAACGGCTGGATCACCGAGAAATCGATCAACGTGTTGGCCGATCGACTACTTGGTCCTGAGATGTTAAATAAAATCGTATTGGCAATGCCCACCGCGTAATTGGCACCCGTCACTCCCAAGCGTTGCATACCAATGCCTCCGCCAAAGGGCCCGAGTTGATTAATCTGTTGCGTGCGACTACTGCCCAACCCGGTGCGTTGGTTCCCTTGATGTTGCAAGAATGAATTGAATCCGGCAAACAACTGAGTATCAAATCCAAAACGCTCTAAGCTGACATCGAGCGCCGACAAATACAAAGTTTCCAACTGAGCTTGATATTCGGGAGAATGCATCAACGCCAATTGGTAAGCCCGATCTAGCGTCAGAACGACCTCCCCTCGTTCATTAGTTGGCAGATAGCTTTTCCACTCCGGATTTTCGATGTGACGGGTGTCTCCATTGGCGTGCCAGTGCGGATAACCGCGTCGTCCATCAACCCGATGCATCAATTTATGAGAGGCCGGATCATCAGCTGGCAATGGCGGATGATCGGCCGAAAACGGATTGAACATCCGCGAATAGGGATCGATTTCAATCGAACCGTCGCTGGAATCCCAGCGGGGATCGTTGGCTTTTTCCAAAACCAATCGTTGAGCTTCGGCGTCGGCTTGACGTCGATAATAGCTGCGATGGCAGCCGGCCAAAATGGCCAACTCGAGACAAATAAAGACGATCAAAAGTCGTTTAAGCTGGGTCACTGACACCTTTCGGTCTCCTCTTGTGCAAAAAAACCGCGGAAATCTTCAAATGTCTCAAAAAAGTTACGGGAAACTTGATTGATCCAATCGAAGTCCGGGAATTTAGCCATGATCACAGTCGTTGGTTCAGCCGGAGGCGGGAATACCGGCATAAGCCATAAATTACCTACTTGCGTTATTTTCGGAGTTATTTAACATCAGACTTTAATCGTTGTAGCAATCCTATCGATCCTGTAG
>JBGTHU010000231.1:0-1955 GCA_041745975.1 Mariniblastus sp. | reverse complement strand
GCCTACTCCCACTTTTGATAACGGTGACGACAAATCAAAATGATTCACAAGTAAAAGTTTACCAAGTTTGAACGAGTCGTGGGGGGCGAGGTCCCCTCTGAGACAATTCCTCGCGAGTGTAACACGATGAGCGGTTGTTGTCTCAGCGGGAGCCTCAACTTTCAATTCTTCCCATGAATGGTTACCAATTTGGAGCTGATTAAGGCTTTTCGGAATCGGGACAAATGCATAAAAACTGTTCGCAACCTGGACATCCCGAGCCATATTTTTCAGAAATGGCTCGGTTCAAATCGATCTCCATAACATTTGCCATGGTCGCCAACCAGGCCAACACGTCAGCGAATTCTTCTTGCAGGTTTTGTCGCTTGGCGGCCCACTGGCTGTCGTTTTTATCGGTTGTGGCGCTGCACTGCCGCAGTGCTGAAGACAGTTCACCGATCTCTTCCATAAACCAAAGAAACGTACCTGCGACTCCACGAGCCAGGTCCTTGTCGTAGTACATTTCTTTGATCAATTGCTGGAATTTTACCAGCGAAACTTCTGGGTGAGCCGGCACATTGGCGGGTGTCGGCTTATTTCCTTGATCGAACATGATGGCATTTCGGAATCTGGCGTTTCGGAATCTGGCTATTCGGAATCTGGCGTTTCGGAATCTATTGTTCGGCGGGAATGGCTTGGCCAACTTGTATCTCATCACCGACAACACGAACTTCAAATCGGTCGATTTTCAGCCTTCGATTATCGCACCAGGTTCCGTCGCGAGTATCAAAGCGCCACGCGTGCCAAGGGCAGGTCACTTCGCAGGTATCCGGGTCGAAATGACCTGCGGCCAAGGATGCCCCCATGTGGGGACACATATCATCAATTGCCAGATACTCGCCATTTCGATTGAATACGGCGACCATTTGTTCATCAACTTCGAAGGCTCGGCCCTCATTTTCGGGAATTTCACCAACCCTAGCAACGGTCACAAAATCAGACATAGATTAAAACAATCATAAAACAATGGCGACACTAAATATCACTGGCAAACATTTTTCTTGTTTCGTCAATACCCGTCGAATCGGGTACCGCATCGGAATTCACGTCAAACCACTCCGGTTGAAACGGAATGAAGCCATGTCCGTTAGGTTTTTGCGAATTGGCAATTGCTTGCTTGGTAGTCAAGGCAATGACGGCATCAGCCAGCGCTACAGGGCCATTACAACGGGGTTGATTTGACCAGTCATTGGTGGAAATGCACCAGGCCCAATGTTCGATCTCTTCCCGATAGCCGCGGCTGACGGGTCCGTAACCTTCAGCGGCTTGTGCTGGTGCCCCATCACCACTGGCCGAAGTGTCAAGTGCGGCAGAGCCTCCCTTGGCCTTGACTCCCGCTTTGTACGAAGTCCCTTGACGTGGGTAGAGCATGACTTCGGTTTCTTTGTCCAAAACCAGTGTTCCTTTCGAGCCCATGACGCACTCGCCAAACCCTCCATAACCATTGCCATTTATTGACGAATAGGTCACAACAATTTTTTTATTGGAATCTTCTTCGTAAGAGGGAATGCCGCGCTGAGGATGAGGAACTTGATTGACCACATCGCGATACCCCACGTCGAAGCTGTAATCGTAGCCTTGACCCGGATATTCAAACATACAATAGACATGATCATCAGCATCGCGGTCGAGCGGGAAAATATGCCTTCCACCGGACGCATGAACGGTTAAAGGATAAACTTTTTTTCCGACTTGTTTCGACAGTGCCGAAATGAAGATACTACAGGCATCCAATTGGTGGCTGCCCAATTCGGCCATTAATCCTCCGCCGGTTCGATCCCACAATCGCCAGCGAATCAATTCTTCCAAAGCGGTGCGAACGCGACCATTGGAGTAGACATCCGATCGATCTTGATAGCCGTACTTTGCCGCGTCGACTTGCTGATCCGCATCCCACTGTCGCCATTGTTGAATTT
>JBGTHU010000230.1:0-2770 GCA_041745975.1 Mariniblastus sp. | reverse complement strand
AACACTCTCCCACCGCAATATCGGCAGCTACAGCGAATTGTCAAACTACGCTTTTCAGTACGATGACATGAACCGGATCACGCAGATCAACCATACGGCCGCCGTTTCGGCTCATGCCGATGGGATCAGCGATTTTACCTATGACAAGTCGAGTCAACTGACGGATGCGGCCCATGCCCATCCCTCTCGACCGGATGAGAATCTCCAATTCGATGCCAACGGAAACCGGATCGGTGGCAGTTATCAAACCGCGGCCGGCAACTTGACGCTAGAAGATGCGGATTACACCTACAGCTACGATTGGCAAGGTAACCGAACTCGCAAGACCAGCAAAGCCGATGGCAGTTACCAGCAGTTTATTTTTGATCATCGCAATCGCTTGACCATGGTCGCCACTCGCAATGTGGCCAATGAACTGGAAGGCTATGTCCTCAACCATTATGACACCTTCAATCGCTTGGTTCGACGGCAAGACCGTTCGGATGCCAACACGGTGGTCGATAATTACTTTGCGGGTTACGACGGGATCAACCCGACGTTGGAGTTTGAAAGAGAAGGCTATGGCACTGCGACTCGGCAAGATTTGCAGCATCGCTATTGGTGGGGGCCGCAGGTCGATCAGTTGTTCGCCGACGAGCAGATTAGTGACGTATCGCAGGCGGGTGAAGTCTTATGGGCCTTGCCCGATCACTTGGGGACGATTCGCGACATTGCCTTATTCGATGGAACGTCGTTCGAAATCGTCAACCACCGCCGCTACGATTCGTTCGGCAACCTGACCGGTCAAACCGATCCCAACTACTCGATCGCTTTCGGCTATACTGGTAAATACTTCGACGCCTACTCCGGCCTCTCCCACCACTGGAACCGCTGGTACGACCCCAATCTCGGCAAATGGATCACCGAAGACCCGATCGGGTTTGCCGGTGGTGATGCAAATCTGAATCGGTATGTAGGGAACCAATCCAATTTATTCGTAGACTCGACCGGCCTGTACAAAGATGTTAATTCTGTCGGCAGGGGAGTCGGTCATCACTGGATACCTCTGGAAATATTGAAAAAACTACTCGACGAGGGCAAAATTAGCCTGGACGCATTTCAGCTTGGAAATGGATTGTATTCAGGTCCAACACTAACGGACCATGGCTGGAAAGAATACGGAGGAATCCATCACAGAGAATACAACAGAATTATCGAAGGTCAAATTGACGAATATTTGAAAGCAAATACCAAAAGACAGCTGAGCAAGGCCGATGTCTACAAGCTGTCAGAAAATTTTGCTGGCGGAAGAGATTATTTAGGAGACAAGCATGATGAGATCAAGCGATTTAACCAGGCAATAAAAAGTGATCTAATTGATAGGAGTGTTAAAATGCCAACGATGGAGGAAGCAAAAAATCAAGGCTTAAAATACATTAAAGAAAACAAAGGGAGATTTTCAGCGGACCAGCTCGCAAAACTGATGTCTCGATTGGGTATCTTTCTAGGTGGGTTTGGCTTGGCAATGAACCTGGACTCGGCCAATAAGACTTTCGGCAATGAAACGAACTTCCAAAAAGGACTGGACGAACTGCGAAAAGGTGATTTGGATGGTTTTGAATATTATATGGGAAATGATGTTGATTCATTTGCCACTGATTCTTACAAAGCACTTGAAAAAGGAATCTCAAGATACATGTCTCTAGAAGATTGGGTTTTCAGAATACGTAGTTTTTTGAGGGGAATGAGAAGCGAAGGTGAAAAATTGATCCAAGAAAATGACAGATTCTGGAAAAATTATGATGAACTCGAAGCTAAGGCCAGTGAAACAAACAGTCATTAATAGAACACTTTGTCACTTCATGGAATTTATTCCAGTGTCAAACAAAAAAAATTTAACTGAAGTTGCATAACCAATGAGTCTATCACGCCAATCATTAATCATCGGGATTTGCCTGTCAATATTTTATTTGGTATCACCAACAACATTAACACTAAATGCCCAAACGAAGATGAACCAAACACCAAGTTCGATGGAATACACAGGATATTACAACGTCGATCCGGACATGTTAGAGGCTTTCGGTGAACAAGTTGATCGACGGCGATATTTGGCAGTCCATAGAGGATTAGTTAGGCCTTCGAGCGAAGAGGGGTTTTTGGTTGCCGACTTAATTCGGTATTTCGCTGAACTTCAAAAGATAAAACAAGAGGAACTTTACTGCGCGCCACAGCCAGATGATCGGACCATCTATTTGTCATTTGATGATATGGAAGATTTAACAACAGAGCGTCTTGAAGGCTTAAGACAACTTCTTGAAAAGCAAGCCAAAAAATGGCGAATCGCAGTCCTTGGATTCAACCCGGAAACCACCATTATTGTTTATCCATCCAAAGTCGTTTTTCCATCCGCCGGCGACCCAAAATTGCTTCTTGATAACATCAAGCAAGAGCTGTGCCATCATCACGACAAAACACGTGGTTCAAAGGAGCGCCAACTTACTTGGGTAAAGCACTTGCTTCGGGTCAATCCACCAGCCAATTTAGACCTTAAAAACAATCCTCAGTTGATTGCAGTTTTTGATAATTTTCGTGGTGACGAGAACGAGTTGGCAATTTGGATTATCAACGGAGACGGCAAAAGGAATTTTCTATGGTGGCCTGAAGAGCAGTCAGAGGGTGATTTTGGGAGGAGTGGAGACGCTCTTGATATAGATTCTAACGGGATGGTTCACGAATTTTTCGCTCTGAAGGAGACCGAGTATCGAGGGGGACCACAGTGCTTTGTAGT
>JBGTHU010000229.1:0-5381 GCA_041745975.1 Mariniblastus sp. | reverse complement strand
AGCCCTTGTCGACGAAATCGACAATTGTCGTTTCCAATGACATTCGCGGATCTCCATTTGGTATTAAAAATAACATAAAAATGCCAAAACTGCCCCTTTTCTTAAAGTAAATCCCTTGGCACCTGATTTGCCACTCCCGTTTGTTTCCTGACTATGTATTGCAATTGTTTGTTTTATATGTAACACTTCAGCCGTCCGAAGCGAAATGTCGCTCAACCGGGAGCCAAAGCGAATTTTGCTCAAGAAAAAGCTCAGAGGTTTGTCGAACTTTTTCCGCAAAATTTGCGGCGGCGACCGATCTACTCCATTCGGCTGATGTGTTACGTTATTATTTTCTTCCAAAATTTTGAATTCTAACAATAATGTCTCAATCTCACACGACGTCCCCCGATATCATTGTACGCCATCGACCTCATAGGTTGATCCATCGATTGGATTTTGCTCGGCGACATTTGCTACAAGCAAATCAAGGGCTTACCTTGGTAGAATTGTTGGTTGTCATCGCTATCATTGGAGTATTGATTGGCATGCTACTGCCGGCGGTGCAGGCCGTTCGCGAGGCGGCTCGCAGCACGCAGTGCAAGAACCATTTGCGGCAGTTGGCGTTGGCAACCCAGTCATATGAGTCGTCTTTCATGAACTTTCCTCCATCCGCATTAATTGCTGGAGTTGGCTCGATTAACACCAATAGTTCGTGGTCGATTCAAGGCCAGATCTTGCCTTTCCTGGAACAGGAAAATTTGTATCAGCAAATTGACTTTACGGTTGCCTGGGATAATCAGGCCATTCTCAGTGGTTTGAAGATACCCATTTTCGCGTGTCCCAGTGATCCGCAATCGGATACGCCTCGCGACGTTAGCCCTAAATTAGCCAGTCCCCTCTATCCGTTGAACTATGGATTCAATTTTGGTAGTTGGTTGGTCTTTGATCCGATTCGAAATGAGATCGGAGATGGGATGTTCGGCCCCAACCGCAGGCTACGAATCAGCGAAGTCTATGATGGAACCAGTCAAACATTGTTGGTAGCCGAAGTGAAGGCGCGACAACCCTATGGGCGAAATGAATCGGTGGTGGGCAGCCTGGAAATTCCGCCTGCCGATCCAGCGGCGGTAGTGGCACGGGTGCCTAGCTCATTTGCCTGGTGTCGTCCCAATGGACATACCGAATGGCCTGATGGACGGGTGCATCACCAGGGTTTTACCACCACCATGCCTCCCAACGGCGTATTGCCGTTGCAATCCGATTCGAATCTGATTTTGGCAGGCACCGATATCGACTATACGTCTCGTCAGGAAGGAACCAGTGACACAATTTCCACCCATGCAATTGTCACATCGCGCAGCTATCACCCCCATGGTGTCAATGCGGCCTTGGTGGATGGATCAATTAGATCGTTTGCGAGTTCGATCGAGCTGTCGATTTGGCGAGCACTGGGAACGCGGTCGGGGGGTGAGCGAACAGCGGGCGTAGGTCACAACATGAAGAAAAATTAATTTTGAGAATCAGCCATTTGTGTTACTCTTCTTGGAAATTTTGGCTAATATAGGAGCGTTTTAAGAGATTGTTTTCGTCACTTTATTCTATAAATTGAGTTACCCACTATTGTGTTTCCTTACCCCAAATTTAGACTCGTGAAGCTGCATTAAGCCGCATGAAAGCCCTCTCGTTTCGTTTGTTGTTCCCCGTATTTTCCGCGGGCTTGTTCCTCGGTTTTTGCCTATTCCTTTCCGGGAACTTTAACTGGGTAGTAGCTGTCATGCTCATTGTCGCGACATTCATGGGAAGCGGCCTCTCTCTCTTTCGTTGGCGAATCGCCTCAGCCCATCGGTGGAGCAGGCGAATCGAATCTTGTCGGCCTACTCCGAGTCTTTAGGGTCAAATGAATTGGCCAGAGTGCCCAAGGCCCTTCAGCTATTGGAAAATGAAATTAGGCGGCTACAATCGGAAATCAGCGAGCACCAACGAAGTGTGGACGCGATTTTGGAGAGTCTGGTCGACGGCATCATCGCAGTCAATGAGCAGGGTAAAACGTTGTTTATCAATCGTGCTGCCAGGCAAATTTTGGCGATCGAATTGGAGAATGTTCAAGGCAAGACCCTGACAGGGCTGGTTCGTTACGAGGTCGTACAGCAAGCGGCCCGCCAAGCAATTCAGACCTGCCAAGTGGTTTCGTCTGAGTTCCGCACCTATGACTCCCCTCCAAAACAAGTCAGTTTGAGGGTAACTCCAACATCAGGAATCGCCCAGCCTGGGCTGACGCTGCTGTTTCACGATTTCACGGAACTAAAAAAGTTAGAAACCATCCGCAGAGATTTCGTGGCCAATGTGTCTCACGAGTTAAAAACTCCCTTAGCCACAATCAAAGGTTATGCTGAAACGCTGCTGTTGGGGGCGGTGGATCGGCAACCAGAAAACCGACTTTTTTTGGAGCGAATTGACAAACAAGCGGATCTTTTGAACCAACAAATCCAAGACCTGCTACAATTGGCCCGGGTTGAGTCGGGACGAGAAGTCTTTAAATTCGAAGCCATTAATCTTGTTCAACTGTGCCAGGAATTAGTCGGCCTGTTCCTGGATGAAGCTTCGAGTAAAGGAGTGTCCCTGTCCATTCAGGCTCCCGAGACCAATCCAGACCTTTGTTTGGCCTGGGGGGACAGTGAGGGAATGCGGACCATCGTTTCGAACTTGATTAGTAATGCCGTTCGCTACACTCACATCGCCAGTAGAGATCGCGAGGGAAAAGTTGTAGTGAACATCCATGCAGATGAAGCCAATGTCTGGATCGAAGTTATTGACAACGGAGTGGGGATCGCCAAGGAACACCAACAAAGAATTTTCGAACGCTTTTTCCGAGTCGATCCGGCTCGATCCCGTGACCAAGGAGGTACCGGACTTGGTCTTTCCATCGTGAAACATCTGGTCCAGTCATTTCAGGGGCAGATTGAGTTAGAAAGTAAACCGGGCAAAGGGAGTGTCTTCCGTACCGTCTTTCCCCTCTTCGTAAAATAAGAGCACTAACTGCTGGCCAATACCGCCCCATAGCTAAGGGCTCCAGCGTTTCGTTGATGTTTCGGCAAGAGCCTCGACCTCATTTTCGATCCGGGATCGGTTACAAAAGAACAACCTTATTTTTAACGCTCGGCTTCTTAACATTTTCTTCACGCGTTCTTAACATTCCTTAGTTATTCTTAGCTGAAAATTTACTCAAATCGTGCCTAATTTGGCCGATTGATTTACAGGCAAGCGTCCAATGTTACCACCCAAAAACGAATTACATTTTAAGAAAACTTGGCGGGTTTTTGGGTATTCTAAGTGCCATTCCAGGCAGTTTTTGCTTGTTGGGTTGTTGAGCGGGTTGCTGCCGCATTTTCTCGGCTGCTCAATTTCCGACCAGAACGCCGATGGAAAATTTGGGCAGGTTTCATCAGACTCCTCGAATTTGCATGGAAAGATCATCGTTGAGGGATCGAGCACAGTCGAGCCGATCATGATTAAAACGAGCGAAAAATTCACCTCCTTTCATCCTAAAGTCAGTATTTCGATTAGTAGTAAAGGGACCAGCAATGGTCTACTTTCGCTGGCGAACAACGAAGTGGATATTGCCAATATTTCGCGAGAGATTAAACAGGATGAACGACTTCTGATGGAAAAAAATGAGGTCGAATTTATCGAAATCCCGATCGCTTATGACGGATTGACCATCGTCGTTAATCAGGCGAATGAATTCATTGATTCATTAAATCTTGAACAGTTGAAAATTATTTTTCGATCTGATTTAGCGGCGCGAACCTGGCGGGATGTGGATCCTAGTTGGCCCAACCAAAAGATCACGGTCTACGCGGCCGGCATTTCCTCGGGGACGCATGACTTCATGGCGGGGATCATTCGGGAAGATACCGATTTCGGGATTCGCTCTGACGACTGTATCATTTTCAGCGAAGACGATTTATTGTTAGTGCGAGGAATTCGAGACGACAGTTATGCGATTGGTTTTTTTGGCTTTCATTATTACAAGCCAGAAAGTAATTCGCTGCGAGCGGTAAAAATTGTCAACCACCTGAATCGCCCCATTGCACCGACACCCACCAGTATCCTATCGGGTGAGTATCATCCGTTTCGACGAACATTGTCTTTTTGTGTTAATCGAGAATCGTTCAACAGGCTGGAGGTACGAGAATTTATTTTCTTTCTGTTGCGAAATGGTTCCCAACTGGTTCATCAGGCTGGGTACGTGCCGCTGAAGGAAGAAAGCTATCGGAACAGCTTGCAGTTGATGGATATTCGAAAAGAATTTCGCTGGAGTGAGAAAGACCGGTAGTCATGCGGAATTCAGAGCACAAATCAAAAATCCCCACTAACTATCCGTTGCGTTTGGCCGATGAACGGTTGCCTGGTAGGATTCAACTACGTTCGTCCTTTCGAGCGAATTTTAGGGAAAGGATCGTGATCGGTCTATTAATTGGTTGCACTATGGTGACCGTTTTAATCATGTTGACGACTGTTTTGATGTTGTTGATCGAGTCATCTCGTTTCTTTATAGAACCGCAAATTGATCTAGGTCAATTTTTTACGGACACTCGCTGGACGATTGGTCAATCCCAGCATGAACTTCGCTATGGGGTGCTGCCGCTGTTGACGGGTACCTTGCGAGTGGCAGGGATAGGACTTTCGTTTGCGATTCCCATCGGGATTTTTTCGGCGGTCTATCTAAGCGAGTATGCATCCAAGGAAACGAGGCGGGTCTTGAAGCCGGCCTTGGAAATTTTGTCCGGAATTCCCACCGTCGTGTTGGGTTTTTTTGCGGTCACCCTGTTAACTCCCATGGTGCTGTCTCATTGGGGTGATTTCAAGCCATTTAATGCGATGTCAGCGGGAATTGCTGTGGGGATACTGTGCATTCCGTTAGTCACATCGCTGGTGGAAGACGCTTTGCAGGGGGTTCCTCGTAAATTGCGAGAAGGGGCTTATGGAATGGGAGCCACATCCTGGGAAGTGACTTGGCGAGTCGTGTTGCCAGCTTCAGTCTCAGGGATCATTTCGGCGATTTTGTTGGCCGTTGCCCGAGCGACTGGTGAGACAATGATTGTGGCATTGGCTGCAGGCAGTACCCCCACTCTATCCCTTGACCCGCGGTTGCCTTCGCAAACGATGCCCGGATTTATTTTAGAAACAATCATCAGTGATTCGGTTGTGCCGGGTACCACGACCTACCATTCCATTTATGCGGTTGCCGCTTTTTTGTTTTTACTAACCTTAGTCACCTCGTTGGCTGCCGAGTTTTTTCGGCATCGTTTTTTGAAAATCCACCAGTGAGCTTCCCGTGAGCTTCCGTTCTTAATCGATCATTTCGCATGAGATCTACCTTAAAAAAGTTGCGACGT
>JBGTHU010000228.1:0-5558 GCA_041745975.1 Mariniblastus sp. | reverse complement strand
GATGCGGGCGGAACAACGTATCCGCAGCCTGTTGCAAGAGTTATCCGATTCGACGGTTTCGGTTTATATCGTGCCTGATTTGTTTGTTTTTCAGATGCTACATTCTCGTTGGACTGATGTCCAAGGAATTCCCATTGTCAGCGTTTTTGAAAATCCGTTTTACGGCGTGGACGGGATTTTGAAACGCAGTGTGGATTTGGTGCTGGCTTCATTGGCATTGGTGCTATTGGGATTGCCAATGCTCATGATTGCCACCGCAGTCAAATTGACCAGTCGCGGTCCAGTATTTTTCCGGCAGTTGCGTTATGGATTGGACGGCAGGCCGATTCGCGTCTGGAAATTCCGTAGCATGAAAGTGATGGAAAATGGCGATCACGTACAGCAAGCGACTCGCAATGACAGTCGCTTGACGCCGATTGGAGGCTTCCTGCGGCGAACTTCGATCGACGAGCTTCCCCAACTTTTTAATGTGCTGGCCGGGACGATGTCGTTAGTCGGCCCGCGACCGCATGCCAATGCTCATAACGAATACTACCGCAAAGAGATCAGCGGTTATATGCTCCGTCATAAGGTCAAGCCGGGAATTACTGGATTGGCACAAGTCAATGGTTGTCGAGGCGAGACCGAGACGATTGAAAAGATGGAATCCCGAGTCACCTTTGACCACCAATACATTCGCGAATGGACGATCTGGATGGATTTGCAGATCATGCTGCAAACGTTTACCGTTGTGTTCTCAAAACAAAACGCCTATTAGACGCTTACCGTGTAGTGACGACATGTCGGTCGCAAAACGTCCTTTGGCAAACCACAATTTCGTGAACGATCGCGTTTATTCGTCACCTTTATCGTCCTGCGATTCTTCCTTTTTCGTATCCTCGTCGACTGATCCAGACTCTTGCAACTCGGCTTCTTTTGAATCGGTTTCTTTTGCTTCTGCCTCTCCCGACTGTACTTCTTGCGGCTTCGACTCTTGTTCCGGCTGAGCAAGGTCGAATTGAGGCAAAGTCAATTCGGGCAATAATCCCAGAGCTGTGGCGGCAGGCATCACATAGAACCAATTAGCAAACTCTTCGTTGATTTGTTCAACGCGGCGTTGGATCTGCTCCAATTGTTGCTCTCGATCTTCGACCTGCCGTAAATATGCCCGTTTGGTTTGGTCATCAGCATCATCCGCGATGGATTCTGGCTCGGGAAAGCGACTGGAGTCAAAACTCGCCAGCAACATCATCAAATGGCCACCGGTATCGTCTCGCAAGTTGGTGCTGTCGACGGGAGCTCCGATCACCATCTGAATCGATACGCCATCAACGGTGGTGATGGTCAAGGAACCATGAGTCCCCTGGAATTGAACTTTCGTGGTGTCCCCTGATTGTTGATCGAAAGCGTTGATTCCAAAAGAGTTCAATTGCTTTAGAGCTTCCAATTTACTCGATTGTGGATTCTTCAAGGCATTGACGACCGATTGCGGTTTGCGCCGCACATCTTGACAGAGCTGACTACTCAGCAGCATGCCGGCCTGAGAAAGTGCACTCAAATTGGATTGACTTTGTTCCAATTCAACAAATTGCGAGGCTTGATCGTTTTGACGGACGCTGGGTTGTTGGGTTGTCAAATCAAACTTCAATTGGTAATCCCACTGGATGGCAGCGGGATCATTGATCCTTTCGATTGGAATACGATACCGATTTAACATCAAGAATTCGCCGGGAATATCGGGGTTGATTTGCAACAAATTAGGGTCGATCCAATCGGCAAAGTTAGTCGATAATCCCGTTGGCGGCACTTCCGCCGTATAGACCGCCGGCTCTCCGGTGACACGGACAAAGCGTCGACTTTGTCGCTGGTTGGAAGGATCCTGTGAGGCCGATCCAACAATCAGGCTGGCCAACTCGACATTGTTTCGATCATGCAATACGATTTTCCGTCCGAGACTGTTGCGGGGAACAGAAGTACCAAACTCCGTTGGATCAACCACACCATATTCCACATGGTCTTGAGCTTCATTGGCTCGTTGTTCCATCACATTGGCGTTGACGCTGTTCAGCGCCATGCTGATTTGTGTCGCGTTATTAGCGATATAGTTTTGGAACCCCGGCAGCAACCACGTCTCGCCACTGCGTCTCAATTCGATTTGCTTCAAATCATTTCGAGTTGGATCAAACTCAATCACCGTGATGCGACGAACATCTTTGGCCTCAAATGATTCGAACAACGGCTTTCCGATGCGATCGCTACGTTCGACCATTTCTGGCCAGGGATAATACCAGCTTGCCGTGGCCGCCGCTGCAGTTGCCATCAATCCCATCAGCAAGGTGGTAACAAAAGGAGATTTCATGATCAAGTCAAACAAAATGGGTGGGGATAAAAACAAATCAAAGCTTAAGAAACAACAACATCTTGGATGGTGAAGGTCACCCGTCAAACCGCTGTCGCATTCCGGCTGCCATGGGGAGGAAAAAAACAATTATTTTAGTCGACGCGCCTTAGAGACCCCTTCTCGTTCTCTTAGGCGACGTCGAGTGAACACAATCAAGCCGACCAGAAGTGGAGGGATAGGGGGAACGACAACTGCCGCCAATTTAAATTTGCGTTGAATTTCTTGAATCTCCAATTCCGCATCCAAATCGGATCGACGTTCGTTCTCTCGACGGTCATTTTCAGCACTTTCGATGCGGGTTCTAAACTTTTCTTGCTGTTCTCGTTCAACGGTCGCTTTCTGTGCGATCAACGCGTCCAGTGTTCGTTGATCGAAGCGCTGCCCCGCGTTTTTAGCGCGTTCGATCGAATCGATTTTTTCTTGAATTGGCTTAATTCGCGCGTTCATTTCGTTATTGATACCGGCCATTTCGGTATCGTACTCGATTTGCCGAGCTTGATTGATCTCGTGTTTTTTCTGCATCGATTTTTCATACGCCTCTTCGACCACTTTCAATGTACTGTGATTGATGCGCCGGTTACGCAACTGAAAATACTTTTCTTCGCCAGTCAGCGCATCGATCGCGTTGAGTACAAACTGAATATTTTGGAACCGGTATTCAATTCCATTTCGTACCGGATACTCTCGTAACTGCACAATGTAGTCCGAGATAAAATCGAGATCGGCAACGTAGATCACATTTGTGCGTGCCGGATCGGGTTTGAGATCACTGGCGTTATCGGGGAGTGGTGCATCCGCTTGAGCTCCTCGAATATGGGCCGCCAAGTCGTAAACTTGCGATGCTGCCGACCCACGAATCGAGTTGAGCTCATCTTGGCTTTGGGCCGACAACAGCTTGTCCACCGAGATCCGACCTGCCAAGGAGGTCATAATCAAAGGTTGGTAATCGAACGCCGTACGGGGCCGTGGCTTGAGGTAGCCGGGGAAAGGAAAGTGAACCTCTTCAATGCCTGTGGTGGCGGGATGACTGATCGAAAAATTATCTTCACCGGCTCGCTTCATCACAATCAACCGTTCCGGCTGATTAAGGCTGGGATCGCGAGGATAAGGATTGTCACCAATTTGCCAGACCACAAAAGGAATCCGAACGCGTTGGCCTTCGACCGACAGCGATTCAAAATCAACATCGATTCCCAAGGCGGAAAACAGTTGTTGCACGTCCGCTGACTCACGGCTACCACGAGCGATCGTTCGTGGTAGGAAGGTCCCCAACACATGCCGAAAGTTTTCTTGTACTGGAAATGGATCTTCAAAAATTAAGGTGGGTTGGCCGCTATGGATGGCGGTGATCAGGTTGCTCAGTTCCACGGGTGACATCTTGGAGGGCTGGGCCACCAGAAGTAAATCATAACGTCGCTTTATACCGCTTGTTTGTTCATCGGTATCAGCTGCCAACAGATTGATCGGCGTGGAGGCATTGACAACCTCCAGATTGTACTGTCTCCGCAATTCTTCGAACAATCGCAATGGGGGAAGTCGAGTCGGTTGGTTCTGTTGCATCAACACCGTTCCCTCGATGGCGGCGTCGGTGGAAACGATACCGATCGTTTTTCGTTGACCAAACGAAATGGTATTGATAGAACGCATCAACTCGTATTCGACCGATGTCCCCGGAGTCAGAAAAGGTAGGATGATTCGTTCGCGACCGCTAGAGAAGGCGATCCCCATGATGACCTCTTCCTCGCGGAGCGCGCCTCGAATCTGGCTAGCGACTCGGTTTGGGCGAATGCCGTACTTCTTTTCCGCCAAAATTGCCTCTTCCGAAAACGGCTCGATTCCTTGATGCAGTGTGATTTGCAATCGGCGTCCTCCCAACACATCAAATTCTCGCAAGAGATTAACCAAATCGTAACGCAATTTTACAAATTCAGATGGAACGCTGTTACTGACATAGGCTTCAATTTTGATCGGTTGCTTATTCTCATCCGTATCTTCTCTTAACTCCGACAACATATTCACAGTCGATTCGGACAACGTGCTGACTTGGGCCTCCGAAATATCGACGCGAACCCGATTGAGCGGGCTATGTTGAACAATCATCACCCCACCGACCATTATCACGATCAAAAAAGCGGCTCGTAGTATGTAGTGCCAAAACATCGATGTCCCATCACGGCCACCTAACCAATGCCGTCGACCAATCAGAATCAAACTTAGATAGACTCCGACGACCACGATCCCTAAGAAATACAAAATCGAAGAGGCACTCACCAACCCTCGTCCAAAGGGCTCGAAACGCTGCAACAGCGACCATTCGAACAGTCGCTGAATCCATTTGGAGTTGGATAAAATAACATCGGAATTGGAAAAAAACGCCAGTGGGGCATTAAATACCGCACCGAAAATGAAACCAACCGTCAAGTTACTGGTCAAAAACGAAGCCACCATCCCCAGCGAAATCATGGCGACGCCCATAAACCAATATCCCAGATAAGTAGAAAACAGCAGTAAATTATCCAGCGAACCGCCTGTCATCGCCAGCAGCACCGCATAGTTCGACAACTGAGAAAACAACAGCGAAACCGTAAACACCAAAACGGCCGCGAAGTACTTTCCGATAACGATATCGAAATCTTTGGCCGGCAGAGTCAACAACAGTTCGTCGGTTCCCTGACGCCGCTCCTCCGCCCAAATACTCATGGTGATCGCCGGGATAAAGATCAACATAATAAAGGGAAGAAATTTATTTAACTGATCGAAGTTAGCCAGATTGGTGGTAAAAAACTCGTGTGGCCAGAACGCCGCGAAGGATGTCAGCAACACGAATAGGCACAAAAACACGTAGCCTGTCGGGTTGCTGAAATAACCGATAAAATTACGCTTCATCACGGCAAAAGCCGCTTGTCGCCAGATCCCCAGCGGCAACATCAGAATCAGCAACGCGAATAAAAATGCCAGGTCGATTACCAGCATATAGACGAACTCGACCAGCAGCATGTCGAGATTATTCCGAATCGGAGCGTTATCCATGACGGTATAAATATCAATCAATTTGAGTGTTTATGAATTCTTAAGCAGTACACCCGTTTCCGGGTCATGGCCAGTCAACGTGGCGAAAACATGGTCCAGTCCCTGACCACCAGGATCGATTTGGTCCAGAGGCCCATCGTAAACTTTG
>JBGTHU010000227.1:0-3117 GCA_041745975.1 Mariniblastus sp. | reverse complement strand
TTGCGGGGTGTCCATGATCTTGATTTTGCCGTCGCTCGGGGAGCTTGTTTTTACGGGCTGTCGAAACAAACGGGAGGCTTGAGGATTCGCGGCGGGACGGGTAGCAGCTATTATGTCGGGATTGAGACTTCCGGTTTGGCGATACCCGGTGCTCCCCGGCCGCTGAAGGCGCTGTGTGTTGTCCCCTTTGGCATGGAAGAGGGAACGGATGTTGCCGTTCATTCCGGAGAGATTGGCTTGGTGGTCGGCCAACCGGTTAGCTTTCGGTTTTTCAGCTCGAAAATCCGCAAGGACGACCAACCCGGATTGCAATTGAACGCTTGGGACGAAAGTGAATTAACGGAAACAGAACCTCTGATCGCTAATCTTCCCCAAGATGCCTCTGACGATCATTATGTGCCAGTGACGTTTGAATCACGCATTACCGAATTGGGAATATTCGAATTGTGGTGTGTCAGCACCAACGATCAGGGACGCTGGAAATTGGAGTTCAGCGTCCGCGAGGAAGAAAATGAAGAAGCCAACGCATGATGCATCGTCCTAAAATTGCAGTAACGATGGGTGACCCAGCCGGCGTCGGGCCGGAACTTTGTTTGCGGATGCTGGCGGATGAATCCCTACTCAAGAAATGCCACCCAATAATCGTGGGCGATTACTCAGCATTGTCCACTGCCGCCCGAGCCACCGAGCAAACAGGCACCTTGGAATCAACACCTATTGTTCCTTTGAATAAATTTTTGGCGACTGATGATTTCTCTCAACCGACCGGTATCATCGTTGATTGCCAAATGATCAAAGCCAACCAGTATCGCTTGGGGGAAATCAATCGAGAAACTGGCCATGCCTCCTGGCAATACGTCAATCAAGCCATCCTTTTGACCCAGCAAAATAAAACAGCCGCGATTGCCACGGCACCGATTCACAAGGAAGCTTGGAACGCGGCGGAAGTAAAATATCCGGGGCACACCGAGTTGTTCGCTGATGTTACCGGGACGGATGACTTCTGCATGATGATGTATGCGCCAGATTTCAGTTGCTCGCTGGTCACGACCCATATTGGGCTGGCGGCAGTACCCGGAAAATTGAACACGGGAATTATTTTACGCTGTATACGTTTGACAGCCGATGCGTTGGCAAAAATTCACCGCCGCCAGCCTTTATTGACCATGTTGGCGCTCAATCCTCATGCGGGCGAAGGAGGACTGTTTGGCAACCGTGAAGAAGAACGAATTATTCAGCCCGCCGTCGATGCGGCTCGACAAGTTGGAGTCGAGATCACCGATCCACTGCCGCCCGATACTGCTTTTTTGCCCAAGTGGCGGCAGCGAACCGATGGTTATATTTGCCTCTATCACGACCAGGGTTTGATACCCTTCAAGGCGTTTAATTTCGACACGGGCGTCAATGTCACGTTGGGGATTCCCATGGTACGAACCAGTGTCGATCACGGTACAGCGCTGGATATCGCTGGCAAGGGCTTAGCGCAAGCTAGCAGTTTGATTGCAGCCGTCCGTTTGGCCGCGTATTTGACAGCCCAGCCTCGGCCTCTCTATTAATTTCGCCGATTTTGTGAGGCGACAAATTTTTGTGACGGTTTCAGCTTGAAGGAACGGAGCGCTCGCGCCCTGTCGCTACAACTGGAGTCACCGAAGAACGGTAGCGTTTTAAATACGACAACACGTCATTAATAATTATTTGAGAATCAATGTCAAATCCTAAATTCAGTAGTTCCAAGTCTCTCGAAATTACCCACATTCGTTTTTCGCGTGCCGCCGTTGCGGCTATGATTGTGCTGATGGCGAATGTTGCCTGGGTCGGGACATGCTCGATCGGTTCCGTTTCAGCCGAACAGACTGATTCGAACCGTACCGCCGATCGTCAGCCAAACATCATTGTGATTATGGCTGATGATGTGGGGTATGGTGATGTCTCTTGTTATGGAGCAACCGAGATCCAGACTCCCCATATCGACCACTTGGCGACATCAGGTTTGCGGTTTACCAACGGGTACTGTTCGGCTTCGACCTGCACACCGACGCGTTACTCGTTCCTGACCGGGAACTATGCATTCCGCACGCCGGGGACTGGCATCGCACCACCCAACGGGCCGGCCATCATTCAGCCCGGCACCCCAACGGTGGCATCTTTGTTGAAACAAGCGGGTTACAAGACAGCGGTGATCGGAAAATGGCATTTGGGATTGGGCCCGCAAGAGGGAGGCAACTCTCCTACCGGCAACCCCGGTCCCGATTGGAATGGAACCCTTAAACCGGGTCCATTAGAAATTGGTTTTGATACCTGCTTCCTACTTCCCACGACTAACGACCGAGTTCCTCAAGTGTACGTTCAAGACCATCATGTACTGAATCTTGACCCCATTGACCCGCTGTGGGTCGGCAACCGCAAACCGAGTGACGATCATCCTACGGGCGTCTCCCATCGCAATACACTAAAAATGGATTGGACTCACGGCCACAATCAAACGATTCACAATGGAATCAGTCGCATTGGGTTTTACACCGGTGGCCAAGCGGCTCGCTTTCGCGATGAAGATTTGGCCGACAAATGGGTCGAAAAATCGGTTGAATTTATGGAAGCCAATGTCGATCAACCTTTCTTTTTATTTTTCGCGTCCCACGACAACCATGTTCCCAGGATTCCCCACGAGCGTTTTCAAGGTAGGTCGAAATTGGGCTATCGCGGAGACGCGATCTTGCAATTGGACTGGTGTGTTGGCCAAATCGTGGCCCATGTGAAACGCTTGGGATTGAGCGAAAACACGATGATCATTTTTTGCAGTGACAATGGTCCGGTGATGGATGATGGCTATGCGGATGGGGCGTTGGAGCAATTGGGTAACCATCGAGCCGCCGGTCCTTTCTCTGGAGGCAAATACTCGGTCTATGAAGGTGGAACGCGAACTCCCTTCATTACCAACTGGCCGGGGAAAATCGAACCGGGAGTTTCACAGCAAATGGTTTGCACGATCGACCTGCCTCACAGTTTGACTGGACTTGCCGGACATTCTCTGCCCGAAGGTGCATGCCTTGACAGCTTCAATCTGAAGGACGCATTGATGGGCCGGGACGGAGCGATGGGTCGCGACCATTTGGTTCA
>JBGTHU010000226.1:0-8553 GCA_041745975.1 Mariniblastus sp. | reverse complement strand
TTTCTGAAAATGATTCGAGAATTTCCGCTTTGAGTGGTTGGTTGCCGCGGCCAACATCCAATAACGGCACATTCTGAACGCTGCTTCCCTCAGTGGCTGGCAAGTTGTATGCCGTGATGCTGGTGCCAAGGGAAGCAGAATTTAAGGCAGAAGCATTCGAGACAGGTACATTTTTTAGCGGAACAATCATAGTATCTGCCTCCATGCAGATGGTAGTTTTGTTGTTTAACGGGTCTACCCGAGTCAGGTTGAAATCGTAGTATTTCCGCAAATTTTAGTCAATACGATTCTTTTTCAATTGATTGCCGCTCAGATAGCCTCTGAGATGGCCTCTGAGATGGCCTCTGTAGGCGATTTTCTGATAATCGGAGCAACCAATCCGCTGGAAAATTGCTAGAATCCGCACAATTCAACTTGAATTCGAAAGGCCCTCATGGGAGCTTGTTTTTTTCCGATAATTAAAGAGTAACCGTTCATCCGGACCCAAATTTTCGATTGACCGCCGAGTTTGACCACCTTAATTTACCACCTTACTTGACCCGCTCTCCCCATGAATTCAAATCGTAGGCAATCGATCCGAATTAGCGGAGGAAATGCTCCTTGCCGCGTGCGGCTGGGGGATTTGGAAACTCCCGCCCGCATCGTTGACGAATCGATACATGGATTAAGTGTCGGGGGCATGAATCTGTTGATTTTGTTTCAAGATCAATCGATCCAGGTCGAATACGAAGGCCAATGGATCTTTGGACGCTGCCGTTCCGCTGCTCGCGACAGTGATGGATCGATCCGAGTTGGGATTCTGAAATGCGACGAACCGCCTCAGATTGCTCCCATTCGAATTCTACTCAATTCCTATGTCGAATACGGCGGCCACAAGTTAGTCTGCTTGCCAGTCTCAGATATGTCAAGTGAGCTAGTGGTGATTCGTTTTCCGGATGGAAAAGAGTTTCCAATTAATCGAAACACACTAATTCAGATGACTCGCTATGAACGTCTGGAAGAGTTGTCCTCGGATGTTTCGAAAAGCGAATCGATCCAGAAAATTTATCGAGAGTTGATTACGGGGAAACGTTTTTTTGGTATCGAGGATGTACTCGAGCAGGAGTTTGGGCCTCCTTTCGAAGCCACAGTCAAGGCGTAGCTGAAACCAAGCCGAGAAACATTGGCCAAGAACCGTTTCACCATCCCAGCCTCAACCTCCCTAACCGTTCGTGAGCAATTACCTTTAAATGGCCCGACCGGCCGGCCGGAGCAAATTACCGTTCGATGGTAATCGCCATCACAATGGGTGAGGAATTGTCATCCCCTTTCACTAACTCGATCGTTTCAATCGGCTGGTCGCGTTTGGGCTTGATGCTCAAGTAGCGAAGCTGCTGGCCTCGCAAAAGAAATGCGAATTCACTTTCCGGAACATCGTTGCGACTAATGTAGTCGGCAAAATGAACTCCGTTGAGCCACTCATGGTCTTCGACTTCTCCATCGGCATAACTTAACCGAACAATCATCGTCAACGTTTGCCTCCGACTGTAAGGAAAACTCCAGCCACCCACACCACTGAGGAAGTGAATTGCACGAGCCGCTGTGTTGCATGGCATTGAAACGGATTTGGGCATTTTCGGTGGCAGCGTGCCATTGGGGCCATTCAACAAAATAATGTTGGGACGTGACTGTCCCTGCGGATCCGTCAACAAGAAAGGAACTCCATTAAACGTTTTGGGACTCCAATCTGAAAATATCATTTGGTCAGCCCCATTGGTTGCTTCGGTGAACAAAGCCTTGGTGCTGATCGCTGTGGCAAATCGATCTAAGGGGATGGGGATATAGCGATCCTTGGCCGTCAAGAACTCCAACAAATCGGTCAATTGAGTCTCGCTCAGTTGTTTTTCGTAACCTTCGGGCATTACCGATTTCCGCGAAGCAGCCAGTTGTTCGATTTCATCGCGGGGGATACTAATTTCTTTCCCTTGCGAATCGATAATGGAAACGCTAGTGCGGGTTTCGTTGGCCAACATGCCACTGAACACCATGCCGTCAATCGTCAAGACATTATACAGCCTGTAATTTCCTTCGACATTTCGCGAGGGATCGATGATATGAGTCAACAGTTCCTCTTTGGGATGAACTGCCATGCCGGTTAACTCGGGTCCGATGTTCTGCCCCATTTCGCCATGCTTGTGGCAAATAGCGCAGTTATTCTTAAATACTTCTCGGCCTTCATCGACTTTGCCCGTCACATGCACAATAGGCATCAATTCCTGAAGCACTTTATCCCGGTCAGCGTCGGGTAGGCCGCCCCCTTGGGCCAATGCAATTTCGGCCTGCTGACGAATTTCTTCACTGGGAGATGAGCGAAGTGTCTGCTGTTGTTCCAGACTGAGTTCATTGATGTCAAAGGTGCCTTGTTGAGCTGCCTGTAGAAGTTGCCGCGTCCAAATCGGCTTGCTGAGAATCACGCTGATGCTTGCCAATTTCGATTGGGGGGTGAGAGTATTCAAGGCCTTCATTAAAAGCGGTGCGACCGCTTCGGTCTCGCTTCGACGCAGCGTATCTAACCACTGAGTTGCGGCTTCGGGCGGTGTCTGAGCGTTGACTTGAGCGATTACCTTTTCGGCGATATCGGCGTCCCGGCTGCGGAAACTGATCAAGTTGATGGCTGCGGCAATCCGGTTTGGGTGATCCTCTCCGGCATTTTGCACGGTGGATAATAGTGTGTCGATGATCTCTTTTTCGAAACGATCGAGCGCATCCGACTGGCAGCGATTGGCCAGTCTTACTAACGTCACCTTGCCATCATTGTGCATCGCTTGAAACGCCGACGCCAACGCCTGATTCAGCACCTCGTCGGAGGGTACAGAGAAGTTATTGGGCAATCCCTGCAACAGCCCTTCCAGAACCGCATCGGCCATCCGCGATTCGGTGCCGCCCAACGATTTAACGATTGTGCCCAAGCGAGCGGCGTCGGGGCGACCGCGAGCAATATGTTCCGCAATTCGATTCACCATGCGATTTAACGACCGGCTTCCGTCGCCAATTGGTTTTTCCAATGCGGCCGCCAAAAAGGGAGCCGCATGGGTCGCTGCAGCGGATGTTACCGCATCGATCAAGATTCGATCATTTTCACGAGCCGCCATCGCCGCCAGCAACGGGCCAGCTTGATTCGATTCCGGCATGTCGGCTAATGTCAAAATCGCTTGCAGTCGCACCTGGGCATCGCTGTCTTGAAATAGATCCTGATGGGCCAATAACATTTGTAGTCCGATTTCAGAATTTGGCAGCAACTGCAATGCATTACGGCGAACGCCAGCAGAAGGGTGGCTCAATGCCGTTGATAACTGGGACAAACGATCGTTCGAACCCGAACTATCCAACAAACCCAAACCGGCGAGTGTCCACAATCCGTGAATTGCTCCCGGGTTCAATCCAACATCATCCACCTGGGTATCGCGCACTAAGGCAAACAGTGACTCGGCCATTTCAACCGCGTTTCTTTCGATCAACAATCGCTGGGCATGCAAACGCCAAACAAACGAGGGGTGTTTTAGATTTTCTACCAGTTGTGAATTATCTGCCGTCGCCAGGTTGATGATGTTATGGGTGATATCTTGATCATCTCGATGAGCGACTACCCGATAAATCCTCCCACGCTTTTTGTCTCGCAAGTCGCTTACGTACGCGGCGCCCCTGCCCGTTTCGAAACCGTGCGGAGTCGGATTATGTTGCACGATATAGTTGTACCAATCGATCACCCACACGGCGCCGTCGGGGCCAACCTCTGCCTTGATTGGTGCGGCCCATTCATCGTTGCTGGCCAACAAATTAAGGGGACTGGAGGAGGAAAAATTGGCACCCTCAGGGCGCAACACAAACGTTCCCACCAAGTGCCCAGTCGGTCCGCAGACAAATGCAGTTTTATTCCACCATTGCTGCGGAAAAGCACGAGCGGTGTACAACGCATGGCCAGCTCCCGCTGTATAGCCGCCGAATTGGTCAACCTGGCGAACGCGATCCGTGATCGGTTTGAACAAATGCGTATCGGCAATCGATCGAAGAGTGGAAGGAGCCCAGCCGCGAACTCGTTCGTAATACCGGTTCGGAATCGGCATGAACATACTGGGATTACGATTGGCTGTTGAACCGAAAATCAAGCCTTCTTCGCTGATTCCTAAACCCCAGGTGTTATTGTCACTGGAACGGATAAATTCGAGTTCAGTCACTTGGGGTGGATCGGTTTGGGACAGCTTGAAACGCCAAAAACCTTGCCGGAAAGTCTGCGTGCGGCGACCCTCAATCCGGGGCGAACTGTTATTGTAACCTTGCATGGCCCAAATCCAGTTGTCCAAGCCGTAGCGAAAGTTGCTGACTCCACCATGAGTGTCTCCCAGCGCCCAACCTGTGATCAATACGGATTTTTGGTCGGCCACGTCGTCACCGGTAGTGTCTTTCAGAAAAATGGTTTCACGGCCATTTTGTACAATCACGCCACCGCGGTAAAATACGATGGCGGTGGGGATGCTTAAGCCTTCGGCGAACAGTGTGAATTTATCGGCGACACCATCCCCATTGGTATCTTCACAGATGCGAATGCGGTCTCGATCTTTTCCCAACTCATTAGGATAATCGACGGTTTCGCAAACCCACAATCTGCCTCGGTCATCCCAGGTCATCGCTATCGGTTTCGCTTGAAAATTGGCCTCATCCGCATAGCGGCGGAGAGCCATGTTGACAGGGTGAACATACCGTCGCATCGACTGCTGGGTCGATAGTGGCATTTGCATCAAATTACTCGGTTTGCTCTGTGTTCCCCAACTCTCGCCCGGTGTGTACTGGGGAATTTTGGGTCCGACATCCACAAAGTCAAACTCAGGCAAATCGGCCGGCAATTCGCTAATGGCAGGCGGAATGAAGCGAGTCGAATCATTGAATGCGGGAACTTTTTGTGGATCGTCTCCACAAGCCCAACGGACTCCGCGGGCGACCAAATTTACAAAGCCAGGATTCGTCCAAGTTCGATGATCATGCCCCCAAGCGGTATAAAAAACACGACCTTTTCCATAAGGCTTGATCCATGTCCACGGCTCGCGCTGATTGCCACGTGCCTGTTCACCTTCGGCCCGATATTCCAATACGGTGCGATCTTGTTCATTGTGCATGTGATGGATATACGTTTCATCCCAGCTGGTGAAACCACTGAAGCCTTTCATGATGGGATGATCCGCCTTGGCGATCTCGGTCCTGAATACCTGTGCCCCATGGCGTTGAAACTGACCTCCCATCAAGTCAACGATTTCGGCATTGTTTCGCCAACAAAAGGTAGCACTGTGAATGGGAATGAATCCCTTGCCGCCACGGACATAGTCGAGCAACGCAGTGGCCTGCTCATCACTGATCCGATCGATGTTGGCATACAACAGCAACCCATCAAATCCTTCCAATGTGTCCGAATCGATATCGGACATCCGATCGGTGTAAACCAACTCGATCCCCATCTTTTCCAACTCTGGAGCCAACTCCAGAAACCGGCGAGCCGGTTGGTGTGGACCTTGGTCACCCATAAACAAAATCTTTAGGTCGTCAGCGCTGAGGATACTTGTGTTAGGCGCAAACAGTGCGACTACGGCTAGAGCGGATAGTACGGATACCCAATCAAGTAAAGCTCTCTTCATGATATTACGGATTCTGTTAATCGCTGAAATGAAATTGTGATTTGTTACTAAACAACGTAACCCCTCACGAATCGAACAAGCATTTGAAGCGGTTGCCGTGGCAATCGTCAATCACCTTGTGACATTCGCAAAGGATTGTCTTGGCGCAGGAGCCTCGACCTCCTCACAATTTTCACACTCTGTTATAGTGTCAAAAACGTTTGAATCGCCAATATAAAATAAGCTACCACACTTTAGTAGCAGCGCTCAACAGATCGGACGTTTTTTTTGATTTAAGAGGATTTGCACCCTTGAAATAGTATTGAATTACACCTAGGACACGGCGTCGTATTTTGATATAGTCCCAGCAACGAGAATCTTTCAATAACAACGTTGTTTCGCTAGTTTACAGGGATTAATTCATGCGGCAGATCTATCTTGACTATAATGCAACGACCCCCATTTCTCCGAGTGTGGTTGAGGCCATGTTGCCGTTCCTAAATCGGCACTATGGCAACCCCTCCAGTTTTCATCGAATGGGTCTGGCAGCCAAGGAGAGTATTGAAGACGCGCGGGGTCGTGTTGCCCGATTGCTCGGTGCTGATGCTGAGGAGATCGTGTTTACCGGGTGCGGCACCGAAAGCAACAACTTGGCGATCAAAGGTATTATGCTCAATTCCCGTCTTGATGCGCCAGGGCACTGGATAATTTCCAGCTTGGAACATGCGGCCGTGAGTGAGCCAGCTCATTTTTTACAGCGTCTGGGAATCGATTTCTCGGTTGTCCCCTGCGATCCCGACGGAGTCGTTGCACCCCAAGCGGTCGCCGAAGCACTGCGGCCGGACACCCGATTGGTCAGCATCATGCATGCCAACAATGAAATCGGCACCATTCAACCGATCGCCGCGATCGCCCGCATCTGTCACCAAAACAATGTTTTACTCCATACCGATGCGGCCCAAAGTGTTGGCAAGATCCCTGTCGACGTGGATAAATTGGAAGTCGACCTACTGACTATCTCTGGGCATAAATTTTACGGCCCCAAAGGAGTCGCCGCACTTTATGTGCGCACGGGAGTCCTGCTGGAGCCTTTATTACACGGTGCAGATCACGAACGAGGGATGCGGGGGGGCACACTGAATTCAGCAGGCATCGTGGGGTTAGGTCAAGCGGCATCTGCGGTGGTACAGCAGCTGGATGAGCAATCCACATCAATGGCCGACTTGCGTGATCAACTGGAACAGTTGTTGACTTCGGAAATTCCCGGCTGTGTCATTCACGGGGCGAATGCTGATCGTCTCAGTAATTCCGATCACTCCGCCTGCCCAGCACGCCTCCCCAATACATTGAGTATTGCTTTTCCAAGAGTGTCCGGTTTTCAACTGTTAAACCAAGTTCCCGAATTGTGTGCCTCGCTGGGCACGGCTTGCCATGGCGAGCACGACAGTGCTTCACCCACTTTGGTGGCGATTGGCTGCCCCAGAGAGTTGATGGAAGGAACCATTCGCATCAGCGTCGGATGGTACACGACGCCTGACGACATTGAGCGTGCCGGCCAACTATTGGTCGACGCCTGGGAACGACTGAGCGAATAGCCTATCGTTCGACGGCCGTTGAACAATTGATCAATGTCCAGGCCGCCTTGCTCAGAAGTCTTTTCGTTGGAACACGAAACAGCTGATCGCCAACATGAACACCATAAAGCCCAGACCGCTCCACAATGGCAGCCAGGGATCGACAAAAGGCGGTACTTTGTTCAAGTCAACTTCTTCGTTGGTCGCCGCGTCTCCCGAATCGGATAGGTGTGTGACCAACTTGTAGAATTCGCCCGGCTTGGGAAACACTCGGTACAAAGGCCGAATCCCTATCCGATAAGCACGAGTTAGCAAGTTGCCTGAGGGAATTAATTGCGATTCGCGGGAATTGTCACTCAAATCGATTTGCACCAGACGATCAATGTCATAGCACACCCACAAATTCCCATCGTCGGTGAATGCAAAGGTTTCAACTTTTCCCTGGCCAGTCAGAGGGCGTTTGCTAAAGTCGCTGTGACGATCGGATGATCGCGAATCGCTGATCCAAAGGCTGCCGTCCCGATAGAGAACGCCACAGTAAGCCCCATCGGACGAGCAACGAATTTCCCTCACGCCATGCCGTCGAGTCAGTTGGAATTCTGTTTCCTCCTGCAGCGACTGAAGATTGACTGAAATCACTTTACCATTGCCAAACGCGATCAACGCTTCTTGGTTTGAGGCAGCCAGTAAGGCCGTCATCGATTGATCAAATTCCAAAGCCAATGGTAATTTAGCATGAAGTTGATAGCTGGAAGTTTGCCATCGATAAATAGAGAGCGTTCCCCGATCATAAATCAAAAACTCGTCTCGCCAACGACAATAGGCTATTTGCGAGGGAATGCGAACGGCTGTTTTTTGCTGCGGTTCCAGCGAATCGAACAGAGTTGTAATCGGCCCCGAGGGACTGGAGGGATTATTACGGCGGGAATTGCGGCGGGAATTGCGACGGACTTGGACGGGCCCTGAGCTGACAACCGTCGAAGCCTGCGAGTCGTCGCCAACCGATTCATCCGTCTTATCATCGCTGGTAGTTTTTGGCAGGCTTGCATCCGCATTGGATCTATCGGGATCGGATTCCGCTTTCTTTATATCATCCGCTTTCACCTGAGCTGCGGCAAAGGAAGCATCGAATCGATCTTGATCCAGTTTGTGAAAATCTCCATCCGATGAATAGGCGACGATACCGTTTACAGTTTGGAATACCTCGACCGTGTCTCGTGGGAATCGCCCCACATATTTCAAATCTTGCTCGCCGGGATCGGCGGCAAACAGGGTAGGATAGCCATCAAAACCAAACCCGAACTCCAATCGATTGGCGATGATACGCCCGCTGATCG
>JBGTHU010000225.1:0-2543 GCA_041745975.1 Mariniblastus sp. | reverse complement strand
AGCGAATACGATCGTAGTGATGTTCCCATGCCGACTTATTCAGAACAAAACCCCGGCGATGCCGAACCGTTGGGTATTGCCGGTCAAAATTTGGAAATCAGTATCGATCGGTTGAGAGTTGTGCGAGATTTGTACTACACTTCCGTAAAAGGGTTCAGAAATAATGAACACAACGGTGTTGCGCCAAACGAAACAGGATTGAATGTGCAGCAGATCTTGTTTTTTCAGGCGAACCCCAGCCTCTGGGACAGTTCGGAAGCGCGTCAAGTTTTCAGTGCAAAAAAAGGAATAAACGAGCCGATGTTTCGGTTACTCAACGGCCCGACTCGCCAACAAGATCAGTTTTTGCCAATCGGTGATAATAGCCCCGAGAGCCTGGATGGGCGTATTTGGGATGGTCCCCACTACGTAGAACGTGAAATGCTGATTGGCAGAGCGACTTTTGTTTTCTTTCCCCACCCTTTGAACAAGCCGGTTCCCTTTTTCCCTAACTTTCGAGATATGCGATTTATTAAATAGGATGACGTAAAATGTCAATTTTAGCTGCCGAAGGATTGGTCAAAACCTATCAACGCCGACGAGTCGTCGATGGCGTTGATTTGCATGTGGAAGCCGGTGAAATCGCAGGATTGCTGGGCCCCAATGGAGCCGGGAAGTCGACCTGTTTCAAAATGATGTGTGGGTTAGTACGCCCCGATAAAGGACGTGTGTTCTTGCTGAACCATGAGGTGACGCGTCTGCCGCTGTTCCAGCGCAGTCGACTGGGAATGGGTTATCTTCCACAGCAATCGTCGTTGTTCAATAAATTAACGGTGCAAGCGAATTTACTGGGGATGATGCAGCTGTTGGGATACGGGCGTAAGGAGCGGAAACAACGATGCGAATATCTATTGGAACAATTTAATATCAAACATGTGAGAAAATCAAAAGCCGAGACATTGTCCGGTGGAGAGCGTCGCCGATTAGAAATCGCTCGTTGCCTGGTTTCTGATCCAAAAATCATTATGTTGGACGAACCCTTCGCGGCGATTGATCCAGTCACCGTACAAAATATCCAGCAAGTTATCCGTGAATTGGCCGAGCAAGGAATTGCGATCCTGATTACGGACCATGCCGCTCGAGAGATCCTGCAAATCACCGACCGAACCTATGTGGTCAGCGACGGTCGAATTCTCTGCAGTGGGTCAGCCGATGAGATCACCAGCCATCCCGAAGTCAAACAAAAGTATTTGGGTGAGTTGGACTGGATCGGCAGTTCGGAAAGAAACTCTGCTGAAGCTGCCGCTGCCAAGAAAAAATCGGCCCAGATGAGCGGCTCAACCAGAACCGCAGACAACTATCAATATCGATCCGCGAAGCCAGTCTCCCATCAAATTCCCAACCATGTCACCATCGAAACTTTTCCACAGCGTGTCGAATCGCCACATCTGTTGGGAAAACGACATGATCATCGTTTAGATCAGACCCGCTCCTTAACCCAAAATCGATCGATCGAGACGGTCAACGACAGATCGAATCATGATGCCGCTGATGCAACGATCAGCGATTCAACTGATAATGTCATTCAACCGCGACGCTCGCGAATTGTTTTTTCAGACAAGCGTAAATTTCGCTCGGAACCATAGAGGCCGGAACCGTTAAGTGGTGTATTTCTGTCTCGCGAAATCGATGAAAATTGATAAAAATCGATGGAAACTGTAGGCTTGTCGAGGCTCCAATTGAGACCACGAAAGAGTTTATGGAATTTTGTCTGCCGTGATAGTTTCAAATATCCGATCGCAGAGCTGCGAGATTAGGTTTACCATTGTTGGAGACTTCGAGTGTCGCTGACCGAATTGGGGTCGCACTTTTTTGTTGGCGCGCGTTTGCCCGGGGTTTACAATAAACAAGACGGCAAACACCGCTATCCCGCAAAATCAGAACAATTTAAGAAAATCAAGGGCAGGCTTATTCGCAAGGATAAAGCAAGCGAGTACTTTGAAGTAGTTTTTGAAAAATGTTATTGCGATAGAGACCGTAGAATTACCGATTGGCCGCTCGAGATTTCTAAGATGAATAATGATGATACAGTGTCGATTCTGAAATTTTTGATAAGGTAGTGGACAAATGAAGAATTTTTTGTGTCTTTCTTTAATTATTTTAGGAATGGCAATAGTGTCTCGAAATGATGAATCAATCATAAAGCCGCTGTTGACAAAATACGAAACTTCGATTACTTGCCGTGCGACAATTTATAGGACGCATGGCCTTGAAAATTTTTATTATTTTCCAACCAAGGCAGAAGCGCGTCGGATCATTGAAATCATAAGGCAATCCCCAGAGGCTAAGTTTAAGGTTTTGGATGTTCCAGGGCCTGGGCCTAGTTTAATCCCGCCAAGTTGGGAGATTGTCTATGAAAGTGCCGAGCTTCCCAATTTGAAGATCCGATTTTTTCATGATTGTAGCGGTGCCTACTTGCAAATCGGAAACAAGTACGAAATTATTAACACGCATCAGTTCTCAGAGGAGCTTGAACTGTTCCTAAACAAAGTTGATGGTAAGGA
>JBGTHU010000224.1:0-6393 GCA_041745975.1 Mariniblastus sp. | reverse complement strand
ATGGGCTCAAAAGTTATCCGATCTCAATGGGGATGCCGTGTTGTATCCCGTATCACAACGAATTGAAGAGGTCATGTGGCGAGAGAAAAAATTATTCCCAAACCTCGATTTCTACAGCGCGTCGGTGTATCATTTTATGGGCATTCCGACCGAGATGTTCACACCGATTTTTGTGCTTTCCCGCGTCTCCGGTTGGGCCGCCCATGTGTTTGAGCAACGCGCTAACAATCGTTTGATTCGGCCTGGTGCGGATTATGTAGGACCGGAATCGAAAACCTTTTTGCCGATTGAATCCCGGAGTTGATTGGGTACCCGCCGGTCAAGATGCGCCATAATTTTAACATTGCTGTCTGAAACCAAATTCCATCTGTTTGTTATTAAATAATGAGGATTAGCATATGCTGGAGAATCAAAACGGAGATCAACGGGCGCAGTGGGGGAGCCGGTTCGGTTTTATTTTGGCGGCGGCCGGTTCAGCCGTCGGTTTGGGGAATATCTGGCGGTTTCCTTACATTGTCGGAGAAAACGGAGGTGGCTTGTTTGTATTGGCGTTCATCGCCTGTATTGCCTTGGTCGGTTTACCGGTTTTCATGGCGGAAGTCCTGTTGGGACGAGCGACCCAATCATCACCCGTCGGCGCGTTTCGTAGACTGTCCAAACCCGGCAGCCCCTGGATGATATTTGGCTGGATGGGGGTGGCGGCTGGTTTCGTGGTGCTCTCCTACTACAGCGTCGTAGCCGGGTGGTGTATGCACTACGCTTGGCTGTCGGTGACCACGACCTTCAATGGCATGACACCCGACCAAATTAAGGAGACATGGGAGGAGGTTGCTACCAATCCCCAATTGTGTACTTTCTGGCATTTGATTTTTATGGTTATCACCGTCAGTATCGTGGTCGCAGGGGTCAAGCAAGGTATCGAGTTATGGGTCAAGATCCTCATGCCGATGCTGTTGGTGATTATGGCGGTGCTGTTTGTTTACGCGTTGCAATCGGGCAAGTTTTGGGAGGGCGTGCAGTATCTATTCGTTCCTGATTTCAGCAAGTGGGAGTGGAAACGATCATTGCTGGAAGCCTTGGGGCAAGGAATGTTTACCATGAGTGTGGGGATGGGGGCTTTGATTACCTATGGTAGCTACTTGCGGAAGACCGAGGATTTGACCAGTACATCGTTGACCGTGGGCGTCGTCGACACGATGGTCGGATTGGCCGCCGTATTGGTGATCTTTCCGATTTTGTTTGCCGCCGCCTTGGAGGCCGGCAGTGGCCCCGGCTTGGTCTTTGTGGCACTTCCCAATGCATTTGCCCAAATGACGGGCGGTATGTTGTTGGCCCCGCTATTTTTCCTGTTATTGACCTTTGCAGCGCTGACCAGTTCGGTTTCTTTGTTGGAAGTTGCCACTTCTTATTTCATCGATGAACGTGGTTGGTCTCGCAGCAAGGCCGCTTGGGGAACGGGAGGCTTGATTGCTATTTTGGGAATCCCTTCGGCGATTTCCGGCGGTTCTGTTTTATTCGGGACCGAATTGGCGAATTTCACCGGCCAATTTCCATTCTTGTTTGGAAAGGGTGGCAAAAATTGGTTTGACTGCTTTGACTACCTGGCTTCAAATTGGTTGTTGCCGTTGGGTGCACTGGGTACTTCGCTGTTTGTCGGCTGGAATCTACCCTCCGATTTGCGTGCAACAGAATTCAAGCAGGGTTCGAATATGACTTGGCTTTATCCCGGTTGGGTCATATTGCTTCGATTCGTTGTCCCCTTGATCGTTATTTTGATTTTTCTCAATGGGGTCGGTTTGATTGATTATTTATTCGGCAGCCCAGCAGTTGGTGGAAGTGAAATGTCGGGGTAAAGCCCAATTAATTATGCACGAATGCGTACCCCGGAGTGGCGTTATGATGAGTGGTTCAATCGACATGAGACGCATGATTGAAAATGCGGTTTGTGGCTTACTCCAGCACTCCCCTGCCCTGCCCCGTTGCGCCCCTTCCCTGCCCCTCCGGACAATTGTTGTTGGGATGGTGATTGGTCTGAGTGGGGGTGGGCTATCCTCGCTCATATTGCCGGCGGCTGGGATAGGCTGTTATCAAGCCGCTGAATCGGATCTTCAAGAGTCCGAGGATCATGTTCTATCCACCGCAGAAATACGAACCGCCGTCTACAACGCGTTTGCCGAAACTCATGATGGCTGGAGTTCGGATGAGGTGTTACTGCAAGATGCCTTGAATCATGAATTTTTGACAGCTTGTCGTCGGCGCTTGCCTGAGGGTCAAGACGTCGACTTTAATTGGACGTTGATTAACATGCGGAAGGCGGGGCTGCTGAAAATTCCTACCACGCGGCGAGCCTCCCGTTCCGCAGCCGATTTGATTCCACTGGCAGAAATTGCCGCCCGTACGACTTACGATCAAGATCAAGTCTCGACCGACCGGATGATGTGCGACCCCCAGATCCGCGTCTTCTTTGACAGCATGGCAAAAAAACTTCAGCCAGACGCCGATTTGGATGGAGTCCGCAAAGCCGCTTTTATGCTGCGAAAGCAGCGCAGTCTGCGACCCGAATTGGTCGTGCGAATCGCTGATTGGGGCCGAGAAATCACACGTTTTTCCACCGATCAAATTCGCAATGACCCTCAATCGATCCCGCAGCTACCGGGAATTTATATCTTCCAAGACGAAACGGGATACCTGTATATTGGGCAAACCGACAACTTGCAAAATCGTTTAGCGTCGCATTTCCGGGAATCCCATAACTTTTCGCTGGCCGAGTATTTGAAGCAACATGCGGATGATCGCGGGAACACCAATATTATCGTGGAACTGCATGCTTTTCCCGCTGATTCCCGCGCCAAAGAAACGATGATCCGTCGAGCCTATGAATCGGAATTGATCGCCAGTCGCAAACCACGGTTTAACATCCAGTTTTAAACGGATACGAAACAAAAAAAGGTGTCGCGTACTGTTTTTGGGGCCTTTTCACGCTGCCACGGATCTGCCGTTTCCCTGAATTACGGCCTGGGGTGGTAACCGCTATCTGCGGGTGTCAACTGGCGGTAGGGCTGCGGAGCTCGCCCCTAATTTACATCCGCCGCGGCCAAGCTGATCAAGGCCATGGCCGTTCCGTATACTCGACCCAGTTCATGGGAGTCGACGAAGCATCCGTCGATTTCCACCAGACTCAAAATCAGTTCAAGCTGTTTTTGATTGAATTCACTACGCTGTTGGGGGTCTGACAAGCGGTTAATTGCCAGCGCTCGTTTCTCAATATCAAACCAAAAAAAGAACCCCCCGTAACCAAAGTTGGATGTGTGGTCATCATACTTCAATGCAGCCAACATCGGCTGGCTCAATTCAAACGAGTATTCGATTGCTCGGATTAAATTCGTCTCGCTGGAACTGTTTTTCAATAATAATGCCAATTCGCACAGCGGCATTCTTCCGGCGGCTGCCGCAATTTTGCTTTTGTCTCCCGTGGGCAACGGTTGAGCGTCACGATGAGCGGAATACGTAAACGCCCCATTGCCAAACCGATCACGTTGCAAGGCTGCGATCCCTTTGGAAATTACTTCCGAGTCAACTGACATTCCCAGCTGTTCCGCTTGATGCAACGTGACCAACGCAGTGGCCGTGACGAAGGGGTTGGGATATTCATGGAACCAATAACCATTGTTGGCTTGGATGGCTTGCAGGTCGTTGACAGCCGATTGCAACGGGGCTTGTAATTCGGGTCGTTGTGAGACCATTTCGGCCAAGAAACGGACTCGATAGGCAAAGGCCCAAAATAACTCATCCCGATCCTGTAAATTTAAATTGCGGTTGTCGATCAGAAAGTCGGTGGCTCGTTTGATCGCCGATTCGATTCGCTGTTTTAATGCTGGATCGGTGGGTTGCGATTGATTATCCAGCCGCTGCAGACCTTTGAGCAATGCCAAACCGGCCAATGCGGTAACCGCTGCATGGACATTGGGAAGGCTATCGGTTCCACCGAAATCGTAATCGGAATCAACCCAAGCTCCATCCTGTCGCTGCATCCCCAGTAGATATTCGAGGGATCGATCCCAAATCTCGGATAACTGGTACGTCCCCGCTGGTGCAGCACTACCTGGTGAGTTCAATCCTGCCTCGAAGGCGGCAGCGGGCAGTGATCGAAAGATCTCAAAACCTCGCACGAAGGGGCCGAAACCTTCGGCTTCGGCTGCCGCTTTCCAAGCCAGCGGAGATTCAGGATCAGCTGCCGCTGCTTCCGACCAGACTTGTTTGGCGCCTTCGTGATCTCCCAGCCGGAATCGCACCATCCCAGCCAACAATTTTCGCTCGACCTGGTCTTCACCCTCAGTCGCCAAATCCAATTGGATATCCTGGTACTTTCCGGCAGCAAACATTTGCCATTCGTCTTTCAGGGATGCGGTCGATACAAAGCGACGTGCAGATCCTTGTTCGTTCTCCGTACGATTGGCATCAAGTGGGTTAGCAATTCGCTGAAACAACCAGCTTGGATTCAAAGTCGTCAATCGATCAACGCGGGCCAATAACTTTTTTTCGGAATTCAAAATTACGAATCCTGGTTCGACGAAGGCGTAAGGTCGTAAATTGTAGGCTTGTTGGGCTGCCGGGGCGGGTGTCGATTTTACGGGAATGAAGTCATCATTAATCAATTGAATCAACTGGGGCCAGGAAAAAGGCCCGGCCATCATGTATCGATCAACAGAATCCTTGCGATCCATGAATGTCCCTCGCAAGGTCGGAACATACCAGAAAACTGGCTTGCCTGTCGCTTGAGATTCGACCAAAGCCGCATCGACATCGTCTCGCCAATTAATTGCGGAACCAATTCGGGCTGCTGTGGGGCTGGGGGTAACGCGAATTTTTCGTGTTGAATTTTTGGAAAAATCAAAAGTTTGGGCTCTCGATTCAACCCCCACTGCAAAAACCAATGCCAATAAAAGCAAACAGGATCGAGTCAACGAATTCAGTCTCATGATGGAACCAATTTTTGTTAAAGGGGATCGAAAAACGATTACATGAAAAACAGGCTGGAAATTCGCCCAATATCTAACACCAACACAAACACCATCAGGCTTAACAACATCGCCAATCCAATGTAGCTTAAAATCAATTGCATCCGTTCATCCACCGGCCTTCGGAAGATCCCTTCGTAAGCCAAAAACAATAAGTGGCCACCATCGAGAATCGGAATGGGGAGTAAATTCACGATAGCCAAATTGGCACTGAGGAAAGTCAAAAATAAAAGCAGGCGGGAAGTCCCCTGAGATGCTTCGGAGGTTGCCACAATGGCGATCGTACCGGGCCCCCCGAGGCTAAAGGGAGAAATTTCATTGCGAAGCAATTTTCCCAGTACCTTGCCGACCTTGGTGACGTCTCGCCATACTTGCAGCGCTCCGTAATAAAATGCATCTTGCCAAGCTTCCGCTGCATAAAAGGCTTCTCGACTGATCAGGGTGATCCCTCGTGTCGGTTGGAAGACATCCTTAGAGAGTTTCGTCACCAATTCGACTGTGACCGTCTCTTCCCCCCTTTGAACCTCCAATTCGAATTCCAAACCTTCGGGGAGTTGTTGAAACAGTTGATGGATTTCGGCCCACGACAGGTCTTCCTTTATCAAATTTATTGGCTTGTCAGGAATTTTGGTTAACTTGAATTCCTCTCTTTGTTGCTTGTCCAACAAAAAGCGGACAGAAACAATTTGATCACCGGGCTGGAGCCCTGCTGCACTAGCGGGACTCTCCGGTTCAACTCCCTCCAATTCCAGCGTCATTCCGATCGCCACACCGATTGCATCGATCGCCAGAGGTTGACCCTCTCCCAGGGCCGAACTTGCACGAGGTACACGCGGTTGCAAACGAACAATTTCAGTTTGATTTGAACGACGGTCGTCTGCTGACGAACTTGAGTCTATATCGTCGGCGGTTTGGTCCGTGGCTTGGTCGGTTGAGTTGGCCGATTCGGCTCGAAGAATTTCCAGTTCCACGGTTTGGCCATTTTTTGCCATTTGAATCAAACGATAATCAAAAGTAAGTAAATCACCGCGCGCTACGCCGTTGATCGCCACAATTTGATCTCCTGCCCTCAATCCAGCGTCGGCGGCGGGTGAGCCAACTTGGACAAATTGAATCTCCCCCCATTTAATCAAGATTCCGGTGTTGCGATCCGGATTAGGATCGACTTGGATGTGCACGGTTTGAGTCAGCAATTGGGGTTTGGTTTCATCTTGCGTCCCGCCGGAACTGGGCGGGGTACGTTCGACCACAAATTCGGTCACTTGGTTGGCATCCCGCACAAGCACATGGAATAAATCGATCGTCGAATTTACATCAACGCCATTGATTTGCTTAATCACGTCACCTGATTCGAATGGTGGAACAGCACGATCGG
>JBGTHU010000223.1:0-8946 GCA_041745975.1 Mariniblastus sp. | reverse complement strand
ACTTTGGATCAGCGATAGGCTCTTCTATATTTGTTCCCAACAGAAAGCTGACCAGATAAAAAATGCAGACCAAGGTAAAAGTCGCTCCGCCAACGATACCGAGGAAGTTGATCAGTTTAGCTTGCGGCGAGGCAATCGCTGAAGCGATATCGGATTTTTGCTTTTGGCTTCGCGATGACATGAACGATGAAACAAATATTAGGCTGGCGATTAATTCCGACAACTGCCGGTAACGGGATGTGGGATTAAGTTATAGAAATTCAGAAACACCCTAAGTTAAATTATAATTGAAAACTTTATAAGGTGGCTTCAAAATTTCCGAACCATAATCGCACTGGCCTGGCCTTGTGGAGTCGTGCTCAGATTGATAAAGCTGCTGCCTGCTGATTCTCCTGATTGTGCCGGTTGAATCGGGCATTGGGGATCGGGATGATCGTAATTTAGAATCGGAAACATCGAATCGTGCTCCATCGCCAACAAGCTGGCAATCGCTTCGACAACGCCGCTGCCACTTCCTAAATTACCGAAATAGCTTTTGGCAGCTGTTACGGGTGTGTGGGGAAAAACAGCGGCGATGGCTTGAGCTTCTTGTCGGTCAATGTCCACTGAGCTCAAGCCATGAGCATGGATATGGCCCACGCTGTTCCGATCCATTCCCGAAATTTCCAAGCAACTGGCGATCACGTTGGAGATGGCCGTTTGGCAATCAGCCCGTCCTTCGATATTGGCCGAAGACGATCCGTAAGCAACGATTTCACCCCAGATTTTTGCACCTCGCTTTTCGGCTGACTCCAACGATTCTAGGATCAACGACCCCGCCCCTTCACCTAATACCATCCCATTTCGATGTAAATCAAATGGGCGACTTGCTTTGGCCGGATCGCCGCCGATTGTCGCAGCTTGACGGTCGGCCAATTGTTCTTGCAGACTGACATGAATGGTACGCAGCAATTGGATTCGGGAACCGGTCGAACCAGCGACCACTGCATCGGCAGCCCCACGCCAGATAAAGTTGGCCGCCTCAGCAATTGACAAATTCCCGGAAGCTTCCCGGACCGTAATCGAGTTACTGGGCCCTTGCAAATCATTGTATATGGCAACATGGCTGGCCGGCATATTGGGAAGATATTTGAGTAACCAAAGTGGTTCGACTTTGGTTAATCCTTGCTGAGCCCATTTGGAAAAAACGAATTGATGATCTCTATCCAGGCACTCTCGAATTCCAGCGGTGAATTCACCCGGATGGGTAATAATGTGATCACTGCCGAAAAGCGTACCAATCCGTTCCGGCGGTAAATCGCCTGCTTTGATCCCAGAGTCGGCCAGTGCCAATTGGGCCGCTGCCACACCCAGCTGGATTTCACGGCACATCAATTTCAAGCCTTTTTTGATGCTGCGCTGAAGTTGTTTTTCAAGATTCCCAAAGTTGCCAATTTCTCCTGTAAAATCTCGACACTCTCCACCGATGTCGGATGAGAAGGCCTCCATGGGCATGGAATCAATCTCCCTGATGCCACTTTGTCCCGACGCCAATGCGTTCCAAAGTTCCGCAGGGGAATTCCCCAGTGGGCTGATCATACCGATTCCTGTAATGACAACGCGACGTCCTGCTGAGCTCATGGAAATTTTTGATTCGGATCAGAATTAATATCAAGGGACAGTTACTTTAAGCCTAGGCCCGGCAAGACCCCCGTCGTTACCGAACTAATCGATTCATTTTAAGGCTGAAGCCGCTTTTGGTCGATACCCGTCGGATTAAAAACATTAGGGGTACGGATTATCGCAATCGTTTCCCGTGTGGGAAGGGAGCCCGACACATGGTTACACTTTTTCTGCTGCTGCGATCCGATTGATCGCGTTCAAAATTGCTTTGATCGATCCTTCGACACAATCTGTCGACACTGCTCGGCCACGGTAGGTCTCGCCAGCATGCTCGACTTGAATCGTCACCTCTCCGTTGGCATCGTGACCCAGTGACGTGCTGCGAATAAGGAATTCACGGCATTCAAAATCAATTCCTGTTATCTTTTTAACGGCCAAAAAAGCCACATCCACGGGTCCGCTCCCTTCAATGATTGTCGCCGTTGTCGGTTCGTCCCCTCGCAAAAGCGTCAGCGTAATTTCGGGGGGCTGATTAAAGTTGGACTGCATTTCAAATCCCACTAATGACCATTCCTGTTGATTGGTAGCTAATTTTTCATTTTCCACCAAGACGCGAATGTCGCTGTCGAAGACTTCTTTCTTCCGATCGGCCAGCTGTTTGAAGTCGTCAAAAACTCGTTGTAATTGTTCGGCGGTTAATTGATATCCAAGTTGTTTAGCCCGATCCGCCAGCGCCGCTCGTCCACTATGCTTACCCAGCACCAAATCCGTCTTGGGAAACCCGACATCCTCGGGCCGCATGATCTCGTAAGTGGTCCGCTCTTTCAGCATGCCATCTTGATGGATACCCGCCTCATGGGCAAACGCATTTCGGCCCACGATCGCTTTGTTTCGTTGAACTTGCAATCCGGTCACAGTGGAAACCAGTCGGCTGGTGGGGACCAAGCGACGTGAATCGATCGACGTTTCACATCGGTAGTAATCTTGACGGGTGCGCATCGCCATCACGACTTCTTCCAGCGAACAATTTCCGGCTCGTTCCCCAATTCCATTGATCGTGCATTCGATTTGCCCCGCGCCATTTTCAACCGCAGCCAAGCTGTTTGCGACGGCCATCCCCAGGTCATCATGGCAATGCGCGCTGATAATCGCTTGGTCGATATTGGGAACACGATCGACTAAATTTTTAATGCATTGCCCCATCAAATAGGGGGTGGCATAGCCAACCGTGTCAGGGATATTCACCGTGGTGGCACCGGCCGCAATCACGGCCTCAACGACCCGGCAGAGAAAATCGGGTTCGGTGCGAGCGGCATCCTCGGGAGAGAACTCAATATTCTGGCAATACTTTTTGGCTCGCGTTACTCCTTCGACTGCTCGGGCAATAATTTCGTCTTCCGACATCTTTAATTTGAATTCGCGGTGGATCGCACTGGTCGCCAAAAAAACATGGATTCGCGGATTGGAGGAATGCTTCAGTGCCTCCCAAGCTCGATCGATATCCTGTTCGGAAGCGCGAGCCAAACCGCAGACTTGAGGCCCTTGAAATTGGCTGGCGATTTCACGCACCGCTTCAAAATCACCCGGTGATGCGATGGGGAAACCGGCCTCGATTACGTTCACCCCCAGATCGACCAAGGCTTGTGCTACTTCCAATTTTTCCTGAAGGTTCATACTGGCCCCCGGCGATTGCTCACCGTCGCGAAGGGTCGTATCAAAGATTACTATGTTGCGTAAGTCACTCATGTCATCGATTCCGTTGTGTTTTGATGGCTTGATCTGTTGGCTCGGGAAAAAGCTGAATACTGTCGCATCCTCATGTTTCTCCGACTACAAGGGGCCGTTTTTTCCCCCAATCGCTGCTTCAAGGGAGGCTTGACCCCTCCAGTGTTGCGGCTCTTATTATCCTCTTTTCCGTTCGATTTGAATAGTCGCCCTTGATTATTCTGGTGTGTTGGAGAGGGCCAGACATCTTTAGGACAATGCCAAGTTTTGTTAGCGATAACGCACTAGTGGTCGATGATTTGCTTGCGGCACTAGTGCCATGCGACTCACGGATTCGGGGTATATTCGGACAAATTCCCATAAGTATCAAGCATTCCTAATTTACCGGATAGGGGCGCATTCCCAATAAAATTTCCGCTCGTTCGCACAACGAATGGGACACATGATCAGCATCGGTATGCGGAGCCAATTGCTCGCATACTGTTCGGTAGACCAGCTGACGATCTTGGCTGGTATCGATTTCAATATACTTTTCCAGTTTTTTGAAATATTCCACCATCGGTAGCGTCTCGGCCTTGAAGGTGGCAAAGCGTTGCCGCAGGCTCTCCAGATTATCATCGCTGCGTCCGGTATGAGCCGATCGTCCCATCACCCGTCGTTCCAGTTCAGCCAGCGGACATTCGAAAAATAGCATCTTTGGCAATTCGATAACCGACTCCGTAGATATACTCTTCCGCAATTCAAGTTCCGGATCACCGGATACATTGTCACTCCCCAGCCAGGCGGCCAAATTACCAAATGATCGTGGGAATCCATCCAGCAAAAAATTTTGCTTGCCGGTAGTGCGGGTGATCTTTTCCATAGTTTCCTTTAGCAACCGAACTGTGATTTCGTCAGGGACTAACTTTCCCTCGGCCATGAACCGTTCAATCTCGCTTGCCTGAGGGTCCCCTTGGTCAAGCTTGTTACGCAACAAACTTCCCATCGACAAATGAACCCAGCCAAGTTGCAAGTCGGCCAACTCGCACATCGTCCCTTTGCCAGCACCGGGCCCACCCAGAACAAACACGACATTGGGTTGGGGACAAGGTTTTCTAGGGTCGAAATAGTGGACTTCTACCTTGGGTGCCGGTTCAACTCCCATTTTGTACACCTCCCATGGGCGATCGGTCGGAGGGAGCTCATCGTCACAGGTAATGTGATAGGCCAAGTGCCCGTCGAGTCGAGAAATACGCCAGGATCGATACGAGTTCGAATACGAGAGTGAGGGGCTGCGCTCCGATTTCCCATCGGCTCGATCCCATGCCGGCTTGCCATTCCAATAGCCTGGACTGGACATCGTTCCCGACTCCGATGCCGACGCAGGCGCCGTAGAGGGCACAAATAGACCATCTACCTCCGGCAATCCAGCACCGGAGACGACCACAAATAACTGGTTGCTGATTGATGGTTCGGGTTGGGAGGGTTTCGAGTTCATGGTAGACTTTCGGTGAGAGTTCGCTAATTTTTGTTGAAGGATACCCTGTTGGCAGAGCGTTTGGCAACCCATCTGCGATGTCCGCGAAACAAGGAAACTGTTGGCAAGTATTTGTCAGCTGCAAAAATCGACGAAAAATCGCAGAAAATGGTAGGAAGCTCGAGGTTGCTGCAAGTCAATTCGCTGCCAATGCGACACATCGAAGAACGAATGTTTCGGCAAGAAGCTTAACCTAGTCACTGACTCGTGAACGGCTACAAATTTTTTTGCCCCAAGAATAGCCAATCAGTAAATGATTCGGACACATGTTGGTTATGATAAGTCACGGGAAGCACTTCGACTGCATCGAAGACTTCGTGTAAATCATTTTGCAAATCTTGATTTCCCTCGTAAGACCACAACGCCAAAACGCCACCGGGCGATAAATGTTTGGTTGCTTGCCGAAGTCCCGCCAATGTATAAAAACCGTGATCATCATCAGCCAATCGATCTTCGGGGGAATGATCAACATCGATCAAAATCGCATTCCAAGAGGTATCACAAGGTTCGGATATTAACTTCTGATAGATGTCACCTTGAACCACGTTCATCCGGCTATCACCTGCCAATCGTGGTGCCAGAGGTACCAATTCAGCGTGCAACCAAGAAATCACCTGAGGAAGAAATTCCACCACTTCGACAACCGAGACTCGGCTGTCATCCAGCGCGGCAGCGGCCGTATATCCCATTCCCAAACCACCGACCAGTACCCTTAAGTCTTTGCTCTGCTGGATTCTCAGTAGCGCCAATTGGGCCAACGCTTGCTCCGAATCAGCGTGCAGGCTGCTCATTAAGAACTCATGATTGAGGGTGACTTCGGTCACCCACTGTTGGGGTTCACTTAAAGTTAACCTCCGCCTCAAGCAAAGCGTCCCCAAGGAAGTCAAATCGTAGGCCAGCACTTCAAAATCAATCATTCGGCGGCTAACTTAACTTTCACCGACAGGGGTTCGATCGGAGGTCCAGGCCATTGGTCAAAACGAAACGTTACTTCCATTTGGCCAGGGATTACATGATCGGGGATTGATAGTGCCCCTCCAAACGTATCACCGCAACAGGCTTGCCCCAAGTTGAGTTTAGTGGTGTACATCTCCGAGTCGGTTGGAATGCGGATTTCAACATCCGGAGCAATGAGAGCGTCAATAGGAAGCATCATTGAAATCCGCACATCTTCCTCAGAGCCATTGGTCGGCAACGAGGAATCATCTTCGCCGCCCAAGTCGTGCGCCGAACCATACGCTTTGGTACCGACGTTGACACGAATCTCAGCGGTAGATCCCACGGTAAACAGTTCATCCTCTGGATCAAACAGGAACTCTAGCTTGCCGGCAAAGTGAACCCAATCGGAAGTCTGCGGATTGACTGACATATTGATCGAGCCACCCATTGAATAGACCACTTTGTCTTCGACTTCGACCGTCAACCCCAAAGCCTGAGGAAAGTCCTCGTCGACAAGCTGAGGAGATTTTCCCAGCCGAATTTCCTTGACCAAATATTTAACTTCGGAGGTTGGATTAACAATGGGCGGTAATTGATTTGTGGTCAATAGTTCATCTGGATCGGGAATATCGTCTTTATTTTGATCCAGATAAATGTTGTTTCCTTGCACGATAAAATGCAACATCATTTCATCATTGTCGCGGTCTGGGCCAATGAGGGCTCGCCCGAAAAACATCACGTCGCTTTCTCTGCTCGAACCATTTCCGGAAAAGCAACCTGTCAGCATCGCAATACCAACCAGCAAGCAAATGGCTGACGAAACTCGATGAAGACTACCCGGACTTTGTAGCAGATTTTCTCGGCAACTTTGCCAAGTCAAAAAACGCTCTGCAGATTTCTTAAGTTGGTCAAAATTAGCCATCTCGCTTTCCCTCGTTTCGAATGGCACCTAAACTGATATCATGGTTAAAATACAAATACCGGATACCTAAGCTGCCGCTTGCCTGAAAAACTGACTGTCACACTACTTGAATTATACCCTATACGGCTGGTAGCGTGAAGGGTTTAGGGGGAATGGTGCCAGACGTTTTGGTGCGCTGACTCAGGGGATCTGGATAGACTTTTAGCATCGAAAGAACATCAAAAAAACCATGAACTGGCAGGCTACACTCCAAGTCATAATTGGATTCGTGATCGTCAATGCGGCTGGTATCGCGGGAATCTTCTTTTCAGCCTGGATGTGGCCATTGCCTCGCGGGCAGGGATTTGCCTATGTTGCCCATCCTGTATTTGCTTTGGGAGGATGTCTGGCGGCCGCCTTCGTCGCTTCCCTTTTTGGATTTTTTTATCCCGAACGATGGTTCGTGGCAATGGCTGTGGGGATCATTTTAACTTGGGTTGTAACAAGCTCGATTTTTTTGTCAGCCTGATATTTAGCCAGTTAAAATTTGGTCATGGACTAACTTAAGAGTTAATCGACCCGGGGTTTTACCTGCAGATCACAAATAAGTTGCCCACAATGGACCAGGAAACAACCAGCTCAAACCGGATCGCAGACGGTTTCTCCAGTTCTCCCAGTTATGTCCATCATACGATTCCTCGAAATGGACTTTGATACCGTTCGAGCGAAAAAAAGGAACCAGCGAACGATTCTCATAAATCAAAGATTCATAGACACCGCAACTGATGTAAGCCTGTTTGGCGGGAGTACCCGGTTGGCTGCGGAAACGATTCATGAATTCGACCACGTTGTCGAAGGCTTGACTGCGATGATGGTCGCCAATGTCAGTGAAAGCAAACGATCCCGACTGCAATAACAGTGAGTCAAATGCGTCTTGATAATACCAAGCTGTCGACAGCGATGCGACACCGCCAAAACTGGCTCCCATCAAACAGCGGCCACTCGGCTGGCGAATCACCGGATAGCGTTCCTCTAAACTGGGGATCAGTTCTTCCACAATATGTTTCGCATGCCGAGGGTCAGCAGCATATTCCCGGATACGATCACCCGGATTGGTAAACGCCACAATCAATGGCGGAATCTCCAACCGGGCGATCAAGTTATCCAGCACTTGCTTAAGCCGAGAGAACTTTAAATAATCGTCACCATCGTGCACCACCAGCAAACGATAACGCCGATAATCACGGTAGTTGTTGGGAAGGTAAACTTGAATCTGTTGATCCCGCTCCAAAGCATGGCTGTTAAGGGTAAACCGCTCTAGAACGCCTTGCGGAACGCCCGGTTGTTCAAAAGCCCACTCGGGGTCTTGATAGTCACGACAATGTACCACCGAATTTCCACCAAACGGATCATGGGCAACGTTGGGATTCAGTGGGTCAAAAATCCATTCTTCATGACCCGATTGTTGAACCCCGTACTTGTACTCAATCCGCGACCGTGGTGGAAACACCATCGATCGAAACCAGAGCGGCGTACCACCATAGCGAAATAATGGGAGACTGGACGGCAGCCCGTAAATCCAATGCCGCAGCGACACGTGTTCTACCATGCCGGCAAATACGAAGGTCACAATGTTGTCCTCAACAGCCGGAAAGCGATGATTGCTCAGAAAGTGAGTGACTTCATCCAAACCGCTTTCGGGCGAAAGCTGGTCGAAAATTTTTGGAGTGATCATGCTGAAAAATGAACTAAAGTGCCTTCGCAGCCCATGCCTAACGCACCGCCATCGGTGTAGTCTCGCCATTGTCGCTGGTGCCGCTGTAGCAGGGTGTTTTGATCGAACACGACGCATTGAAAATCTTGAAAACGGCGAGAGAACAACTCAACGCGCACCGGATCGTCCAATTTCAATCGATGCCGTGCGTCGGGCAAGGGCAATACCGATTGGTAAACCCCCATCCCCGGTCTTAGAACCTCCGCATCATTCAATCCTTGCGGTAACGAATCATGAAAAAAAACAATTTGTTCGGACAACGCCATGGCTCCGCCTGACCAAGCGATAATCGGGATGTCGGGGGTCAGTTCGAAAATCCCAAAGATTCTCAAACGGTTGACGATGATCGCCACATGACCACCCGAGATCAATAGTGCTCCACAATGGTTGAGGATCTCAGCCAATTGATCCCGATGTTCTCGAACCAGTGGACGATCGCCGATCTGTAACTCATGTTCATATTTTTCAATGATCCGGGTCGCATGTTGG
>JBGTHU010000222.1:0-2438 GCA_041745975.1 Mariniblastus sp. | reverse complement strand
GTTCCCCGGTGATCTGAAGAATCGCTTGGTAGCTACTTTGAGCGGCTAATATTTGATAACTATTCAACAATCCGTCGCCTTCGGATAACAATCGCTGTACCGCATCGGTCGGACTGCTTTCGATTCGGCCGCCGATTTGATATTGATCATCTTGAAATTCAATATCTGACATTCCCCGCCCACCATGGGTGCTAGCAGTTGGTTCGATTACCATGGAGGCGCGTTCTGCCGGTGCTCCGCCGGAAATCAGCAGGTAACTGAGTCCACCAATCATGCCGAAGGCAAAGAAGGTGGAAAGGATCCAGTATTCCGGTTTGAGCATAAAACAGCCATGAAAAGAGCGAAAAAACGAGGAAATCGCGGAATATGTCTATTTGAGACGCCTGAGGCTATCTGAAAAGGGGGCAGACCCATTGGAGGGGAGTCGTTTTATCGAGGCATTTGGCCTTTCCGGAGAGGGGCGGACCCCTTTTTCAGATAGCCTCATCAAATCTTGCATAATCGGCACAATCTACTATTTCCTTATGGATCGACTTAATGAATTCGGCTCTTTAAAAGAATACTAAAAAATTTAGGCAAGCCGTCGCGGAAACCTTCGATAATCTTCCTGTCTGAGAAATTCACGAAAGGATAACCATGGAAATTTCATATCATGGAAAACACTTAAATCCATCCCATCCCAAAATGTTAGGCGTTAGTACTTTCAATGGAGAAAGCGTCAAAGTCCAACAGAACGGGATGAATGGAGATGTAGGGGAGTCTCAAACGCAACGGCTAGTCGATCGCTTGCAGGGAAATTCAGATGTTCGCAATCGGTTGCTTGTCGAGGTCAAAGCGAAGGTGATGTCCGGTGAGTACATCACACGAGCGGCAATCGAAAGAGCTGCGGAGCGAATGATTGATTCATAGATCGGATCGTCTAATTTGCACTTTTCAAACAGTTTTGTTTCAACAAGGATGTTAAAACAATTTTTACTTTAGCATGGATGCCTCCTCATTCAACTTGACTTGTCTACCTATTCACTTTTCGGAGACTTAAAACATGCTAGGTTTAGTTAACAATCCAGGAGCCCTAAACGCTCAACACAATTTAGGACGTGCCAACCACTCGTTGAACACTTCTATCGAACGACTTTCATCGGGCTTGAAAATCAATCGCGGTGCTGATGGTCCGGCAGCCCTGGTCATTTCAGAGAAACAACGTGCTCAAATTGCGGGTTTGAGAACAGCCATCGACAACACCGATAAGGCGGTGGCTGTGGTGCAAACAGCTGAAGGTGCGTTAAACGAAATCAACAGTCTGTTGGTCAAAGTTCGTAGCCTTGCCCTTGATTCGGCGAACACTGGCGTCAATGACGATGACGCGTTGGCTGCCAATCAAGCCGAAATTGCCAATGCTTTGGACACGATCAACCGAATCGCAAACAATACTCAGTTCAGCACCAAGAAATTATTGGATGGGTCGTCTGGAATGCAGGGGACTGCCAGTAATACCAATGTTGCATTCATGAAGGCTACTTCGGAAACGATGGCTGGAACCTATAACATTGTAGTCACCACGGAAGCCGAGCGAGCCAATGTCACTGCGGGGACGGCCCAAACCGAAGCGCTGGCCAACGATGAAATCGTCACGATCAATGGTGTTTCTATCACCTTGAGTGCCGGTTTGAACCGAACTCAAGTGCAGGCACGAATCAATGAGTTCTCAGGACAAACCGGTGTCGTTGCCGAAGACGATCCTTCTGCAGCTAACTCGACTCGGCTGCGTACCAGTCAATTCGGATCATCTGCGTCCATTCAAGTCGTCTCCAATCAGGCGGGGGCATCAGACAGCAGCGGTATCGGGACGACCACGCTTACGGATTCCGGTGTCGATATCGTTGCCGAAATCGGTGGCACTGCATTTACCGGCGTTGGCAATGTCGTCACCGCGAACTCAGGAGCCGCTAAAGGATTAAAGGTTTCCCTGGGGGTTGATCCAACCGACTCAGCTGTTTCGGTGACGGGTGCTCAAGGAAATGTTACTGTTACCAATAACTCGCTGACGTTCCAGATTGGTGCCAACCAAAATCAAACCGTCAACATTGCAATCGACAGCGTTCAAGCGACCGGATTGGGAATCGGAGTATCGAATAGCCAGTTCGCTTCGCTCAACGACATCCAAGTTACATCTGCCTCGATGGCTCAGGATGCTATTGGCGTGATTGATGCAGCGATTGATGAAATTACCAATTTGAGAGGAACCCTGGGTGCCTTCCAAGGGAACACTCTCGAGGCGACCGCCAGCAACATGCGGTCAACATTAGAAAACACAGTCAATGCGGAATCCGTCATTCGTGACACCGATTTCGCCCGAGAAATCTCCAACTTTACCAATAGCCAAGTGCTGGTACAGGCTGGAGCATCCGTCTTGTCGAGTGCGAACCAGACCTCGCAGT